>JAGPEO010000004.1 GCA_018056925.1 Phycisphaerae bacterium | reverse complement strand
AAGCCGACCAACGGTTGTCAGAGGCCGAGAGGTTCTCGCGCAGCGTGATTGCCACGGCCTTAAAGCCAAAGCGAGAAAGCAATTGCTCGGCGACGTTTCGGTAAGCTTCCGCGTCGAGCTTTCCGGCTGCGACGTCTGAGTTGCCGGCGTGAATGCCGAAAACCTGTGCGGCGTCCTCTTCGTTGCAGATCAGGACGTCGACGTGCTGCATCAGCGGCGTGAGGATTTCGCGCGCCCGCTGCGGCGGCCAGAGCTTGGCGCGGTAGTTGAGGTCGAAGCTCACTGTCAAACCCGCCCGCTTTGCGCTTTTCAGAGCCTGGCGCGTCAGCTCGGCTGTGGAAGGGCTCAGCGCGGGCGTGATTCCGGTGCAGTGTAGCCAGTCGGCGCCGTCAAAGACTGGATTCCAGTCGACCTTACCGGGCGGCAGCTCTGCAATGGCTGAATTCATTCGATCGTAAATGACCCGCGCCGGGCGCTGCGCCGCCCCTTGTTCAAGGTAATAAAGACCCAGGCGCGTGCCGTGACGCAACACGTGGTTAGTGTCGACGCCGTGGGCCCGCAGGGCTTCAATTGCCGCGTGGCCGAGTGCTTGATCCGGCACGGCGGTTACGAAGCGTGACGGAACGCCCCACTGCGCCAGTGCCACCGCGACGTTTGCTTCCGCGCCGCCGAAAGACGCGTCCAGACTGCCGGCCTGGCTAAAGCGGCGACCCGGCGGCGGGGTCAGGCGCAACATGATTTCGCCTAACGTGACCACCGCGCCTGCGGCCGGCGTCGGCTGGGCGGCCGTCGTGCGGGGCGCATGTTGGGGCGTGCCCGACGCGCGGCCGTGGATAACGTCAAGCCAGCGCTGCGCCTCGGCCGCAGTGGCCTGGGCGTCCTCAATGCGGCGCGTCAGGGCCGAGCCGCAGATGATGGCGCGCGGGTCGCGCCGCACGATTTCAGCCAGTCGCTCGAACGTCACCCCGCCGGTGTACATCACCGTCAGCTCGGGATACACCGCTTGCCAGGCGGCGGCTACGTCTACCAAGAGCGCGCCGCCTGCTGTGACCGGAAAGAGTTTGTGCACCCACTGATACGGATGATGCTTTCGCAACTCCGCCAACGTGCAGCCGTAGCCTTCCGCCTTTTGCGCAAGCTGCTTGCCAACATCGCCTAAGCCCCCCGGAACGCACATCACGTCGCGCGCCACGCACACCTGCACCACGGGCGGCAGATAATCGGGCGAAACGATTCCCGCCGCCCCGGCCGCGATGGCCTGTTCGGCCTGGCTGGCCGTCAGCACGGTGCCGGCCAGCAGGAGCGCGTTTGGGTGACGCCGACGGACCGCAGCGATGCCGTCTAAAGCGGCGCTGGTTCGCAGCGCGATCTCCAGCACCACCCCCAGCGGCTCAAACAGTTCATACGCGGCCACGCACGCTTCGGGGCTTTGCGGCGCGAGCAGCGCCGTGAGCCGGTAGTGCCTAAGCTTTTCCCAAAGTGACTCCGAGACGCTCACCCCGCCTCTCCTCTCTCTCCGCGGCTTACAAGTGCCGAATGTTCATGCCGCCGCTCAGCTCAATCACCTGGCCGGTGGCGTAGCCGAGGTCGCCGCGGGCCAGCGCCGCCACGGCCCGGCCGACGTCTTCCGGCTGGCCCCACCGTCGCAGCGGGACCAGCCCGGCGGCAATGCGCGCATCGTACTGCGCTTTCACGGGGGCCGTCATGTCGGTGGCGATTATTCCCGGCCGGACCTCGTAGACGTTGATGCCGGCTTCGGCCAGGCGATCGGCGAAAACGGTGGCGGCCTGGCTCAGGGCTGCTTTGGAAATGCAGTATTCCGCGCGCGAGGGCGAAGATACCTCGGCGGAAATCGATGAGACGAAAATGATCGCCGGGGTAAGCGGGCCGCGCGGCTGGCTGAGCATGTGGCGGGCGAAGCACTGCGTCAGAAAGAAGGGGCCGCGTGCGTTTACGGCCAGCAGGCGGTCGAAGCTCTCTGGGGTTGTTTCGAGTACGTCGAGCCTTTTTTGCGGCGCGATGCCGGCGTTGTTGACCAACACGTCAACGCGGCGAAAGCGCTGCAGGGCGGCCTGGAGCAGTCTCGGGTGCGACTCGAGGTTGGCGATGTCTCCCGCAACGGGTTCAAACTCGACCCCGAGTTCGCGCGCGCGGTCCTGCACTTCAGCCAGTCCCGTGTGTCGATCCTTTGGGTCGTAGGTCCGGGCGTTGCCGACCACGTCAAAGCCGCTGGCCGCCAGCGCCAGGGCGATGCCGCGTCCGATTCCGCGACTGGCGCCGGTCACGAAAGCCACGGGATGATTGCTCATTTTGCGCTCCAACTTACTGCACGATGCGGTCTGTGCTTACTGCACGATGCGATCGTGGCGGTAGTCATTCCATACATTCTCAAACCAGCCGTCCGGCTTCGGGATCGGCCGGATTGGGACCCAGCGCTTCTGGACATGCTGCTCAGCGGCGACGTCCGCGTGCTGGTCAGCGGCCAGCTCGATTTCCAGGATGTTTTGACTCACGAAATCCGCCGGATGCGCCAGGCCGAAACGCCATTCCTCGTCCAAGTTCGCATCGAGCGTCGCGCCGCGGGCGTCAAGGACCAGATACGAACCGCGCGACTGGCCACCGCGTTCGAGATATTCACGCAACGCTTCCAAGTAAACGGCGTGAGTCAGGCACATGTCCCGGGCGCGGAAGGCAAGCGGCAGTGAGCCGGACGACTCGCGTTGTACGCGTTTGTGCAGGCGCCATGCCGCCTCGGCCGCGGCCCGGATCGCGCCGACTTCCCGGACGATCGCCGCGCAGCTCGACATGCGCTCCTGGATTTCAGCGATAACCTGCTCCGGTTTCAGTCCGCCGCTCGATCGCGCAGTCACGCTACGGGCGAATTCCAAACTGTCAGCGAGTTGCGCCTCGACGCGCTTCACGAAGTCGTTCGCAGCGGGCGGCGCTACGCCGTACCGGCGGGCGATGAAGAGCGCAGCCCGCAACCCGCCGACTTGGCCCGCGTTCAGAGCCGCGCCACCCGGGCGGCGGACGCCGTGCGTGCCGTTCACTTCGCCGATGGGGAACAGGTGGCGGATGTTGGATTCCCACCAGATATTGCCGGCCAGTCCGCCATTGTTGTGCTGGGCGCAGACCGCGATTTCGAGCGGCTCCCGGACCAGGTCAATGTCGTGAGAACGGTACAGTTGATAGGCCGGCTCGTTCATCTGCCGCAGGCGTTCGATGGGTGTCGCCGCGGTGGCGCCTGACCGTTGCAGATACGTGCGCGCCTCTTCATCCAGACAATCCAGCGAGAACGGCTCGCGGCCGGCCGGATCGGTCGGATTCTGCGTGAAATCGAGGAATGCCCGCCGGCCGCGGCGTACAGTTTCCTGGTAAACGAGCAGGTCGATCAGCGATGAGCCGTGCCCGCGCACCTTAGCGCAGTCGAACGGCCACTCGTAGCCTTTACGGAAGATTGCGCCGGCCAGCGAGCGCAGGTCAGGGAAGGCCTCGTTGAGGAACTCGCGCGCGTCGCCGCCGTTGGCGTCGGTCGAGACGTAGCGCGGAATCACTTGTTGATAGGTGCCGGACAAGTTCCAGCGGAACTTCGTCGATGCCAGGCCGAATTGCGATTCGGTCAAGTTGTTCGCCGCGGCGCCGATCGCCAATGCCATACCGGTCGAGCCAACCTGGCTGTGCGGGTACACCGTGGTGCGATACATGCCGCCGGGACCGCCAGTGGCGAGAATCACGTTTACCGCGTTGAACACGACCAGCCCGTGGTGTGGACTGTCCAGATTGTTCATATCCAGGGCGACGGCTCCGCACACGTGCTTCTCGGAGCGGGCCTCGTACGTCAGCAGCGCCACAACCTGGTGCTGGTCGAGGACCTTGATGCCCGCCTCGCGCACTGCCCGACCCAGGCATTCGCACATCAGGTGCGAGGTCAAAGGTCCGGCGGATGTCGCCCGGCCGCGCTGGTCGTGGTCCGTGCGATAGCCGACATACGCCCCGTACCGGTCATGCGGGAACGGCACGCCGCGGGCGACGAGGTGGTAGAAGGCCTGGGCGGAATGCTGGGCCTCGCAGAGTGCGATGTCGCCGTGCATGCTGCCGCCGGCAAACAGGTCCTCGGCCATCTGCCGCGGCGAATCGAGCGCCGCGTGGGCCAGCGCAAGCTTGTAGTAGGTCTGCTTGTCGGAACCGGCCTCATTGGACGCCCCGGCGCCCCAGCGTTCTGTCACCAGGATTACATCGCGTTGCCCATGCGCGACGAGTTGCAGCGCCGCATTCAGCCCGGCCGCCCCAGAGCCGACGATCAGCGTGTTCGTGCTGTATAGCTGCAACTCCGCCCCGGCCGCCAAGACTTCCGCCGGCAAGCTGGTCATGACCGCGAGGCCTCCGCTGGCGCTGGCCCGCTCGACTGTGTGGGGCCGGTTTTCGACTGGCTGACGGCCCTGGCGCGGCCCTCGCGGTACTCCTTCGCGTAAATTTCAGGATCGCGCACGCGACAGCCGGCGCGCCCCCCGTCGCGCATGATCTGACTGCAGCCTGAGCAAGCTGTGCAAGTCTTTTTGGGGTCAAGGGCGCCGTTTTGCGCCAAATCCTTCACGAAATCGGGATACGCCAGCGCCATGCGCCCGAGGCCAACCAGCGCGGCGTTGCCGGCTGAAACGACCGCTGCGGCCACGTGCGGAAACAGATGCCGCAGCCAGCTATATCCGGCGCCGATCACTGGAACGTCGGGCACCGCGCGTTGAACGGTCGCAGCGGCCTGCAGCAGGCGCGCTACGCCGGCCAGCGGATGCTCGTCGGGAGTCGCCGCCCAAGCGATAGGCGAATCATAAGGCCGGCCGAAGTGCGGGTTGTAGTAGGGATTTCCCAACGACACGTTCAACACCGGACAAGCCAGAGCGCGCAGACGCCGCGCCAACTCACACGCTTCGGTCAGCGCCTCTTCGTCGTTGCCGAAGCCGTGCGGATGTGGCAGGCCGTCGTGTGCGTTGAACCGGCTGGTGACGAAAACCGCGGGTACTTGCGCCCTGATGCGTTGCACGACCTCCAGCAGAAAGCGGGCCCGGTTCTCGAACGGTCCGCCGTAGCGGCTGTGTGGTCGCGTGAACGCCCCCAGCAGTTCTGAGACCAGGTAACCGTGGCAGGCTTTGATATCGACGCCGTCGAAGCCCGCGGCGGCCGCCAATTCGGCCGCGCTGACAAATGCGTCCTGAAGGCGGTTGAGCTCGGCGTCGGTGACCAGCGGATAATCCGGCCCGATCCCCAGCCGCGGATCGAGGATAGGGTTGTGCTGGGCGATCACGGGGCGTGGCCTGCCGTCGGGCCGGGCATAACGCCCAGAATGTGTCAGTTGCAGGATAAGCAGCGGATCGTGTGCAGTTCCCCAGCAATCCCGGGCCGCCGCCCTCGTTTCGTTCACCAGCGTTCGAAACGCGCCGACGTTAGCCGCAGTGATCCAGAGTTGGCGCGGATTCGCGCGCCCTTCCTGCGTCACGGCTGTAGCTTCGTACCAGATCAGCCCGCTACCGCCCGCCGCGTAACGCTGGTAGCGCCGCAGAGTCAGCGGCCCCGGCGCGCCGTCGGGCTCCGCGTCGCAGCCCTCCATTGGTTGAACGGCGAAACGGTTGGGCAAACGCCGGCCGGCAAGCTGCAGCGGCGAAAGAAGGACGCGAACGTCGTCGGAGTAGGGGATGCTGACGCCAATCCTTGTGGCGCAGGCCGCCAGGCCCGCAAGGTCGACAAGCCGGAATCGTTCGTGCTGCGATGCTGCCACTTCCTGCCACCCTCTACACGGCGCGCCCGGTCGAAGAACTCCAACGCTCCACGATGGCCTTAAGGTTTGCGATGTCCCGCGACAAGCGTGATGAACATTGCTTGGGCCACTCGGCACGCTCCAGCGGGGCAGCGGCAGGGGGGGTGCGATGGGCTAGTTGCACCAATCGCGCCAACTCCATCGCGGTCAGGTCGGGGAAGCGCGACAGGAAGGTTGGGTCATACATGGGCAGGGCGAACGAGCCGCCGTGATCCTCGACCGATAGGTGGATCGGCCGGTCGAGGTTTGCCAGCCGCGACAAAATTCGCGGGAAATTAACAACTCCGTTGCCAATCTCGGTGGTGAACGACTCCAGCCCCGCGTCGGTCAGGCGCAGTGCGCCGTCCTTGGCGTGCGTCGCGACGACCCACGGCAGAATCCGCTCGGTCCCCGCCACCGGGTCTTCGAGCATCGTGAGCAGGTTCATCGTGTCCAGACAGATGCCCAGGCATCCGCCGGGCTCCGCGTCGCACATGTCGAACAGCCGCAACAGTTCGAATGTAGTGAATTCGAAGTGCAACTCGATTGCCAGCACGATGCCCAGTTCGGTCAGCATTGCCTTCTGGGCCCGCAAAGCCCGCGCCGTCTCGCGCAGCAGCGTCTCTGTCGGCGGCGCCTGGTCAGACCAGCGCATCAGCCCGCCCGAGCACGAGCGCACCACGCGCGCCCCTACCAGGCGCGCCTGCCGCGCCGCTGCTTCGTTGATCGGCCGCAGGTCTTTGGGCTGCCACGTGTTTGTGTCGAACGGGATGTGCTGTCCGCCGCCCCATTCGACGTACAAGCCGAGCTCCGCAGCCCGCTGGCCCACCTGGGTCAGCAGCTCGTCGTTTAGCGTCTGTCCGGGCTCGAGGTAGATGTCAGTGAAATGCGCTCCGTCGGCCCCATTGGCCTTCGCCCAATCCAGCAGTGCCAACGGGTTGAGTCGCAGGGGGCCCAGGCTGTAGCTATCGACGCCTACGCGGAAGACGCTCGTCATGGCGGGCTCTCCTCCTCACGGCCCGACCGCGCCGGCCTTCGCGGCGCGTCGGAATGGGCAGGATACGCCGCTGTGTTGCTTGCTACAACGGTTTGGGTCGAGGACCAACTGCCAACGGCGCTCGGCGGGAACGGACGCACAGGCCCTGCTATAGTGCTATACTCGCGATTCGAAGCTTCTCGGAGACGGATGCATGCGCGGTGTTTTGTGCTTTCTCGTGACGGTGCTAGGTATGGGCGGATGGCAGTTGGCCGGCGCGGGCTCGCCCCAGCCGGATAGCGGCGGCGAGGCCGAGGTTCGGTTTCGCAAGCTGTTGGAAACCTACGTGGCCCGGTTCCAACCGCTTCATATCGAGCGCGAAAGGGCCGACTGGGCGGCGAACATCAGTGGCAGCGATGCCGACTTCGCCCGCAAGCAGGCGGCCGAGCAGGCGTTGATTGAGCTGCGCAGCGACCGCGCAGTTTTCGCCGAGCTGAAGCAGCTCAAGGAGAGTGGGCAGGTCACCGACCCGCTATTGGCGCGGCAGCTTGACGTTATGTACCGGGCGTTCCTGCCGGGGCAGGCCGACCCTGAGTTGCAGAAACGCATCGTCGCGCTGGAGAGCGAGGTCGAGCAGACCTTCAACACTTTCCGCGCCACCGTGGACGGCAAGACGCTCAGCGAAAACGACGTGCGCCAAATCATCGCCACGACCAAGGACCCGGCCGCGGCCGAGGCGGCCTGGAAGGCCTACATGGAAGTCGGCCGGCGCGTCGAGCCGAAACTGCGGGAGCTCGTCAAATTGCGCAACGAAATGGCCCGCCAGCTTGGCTTCGACAACTATCAAGCGCTGCGCCTCAAAACGCAGGAGATCGATCGTGATGAGCTGATTAAGCTGTTCGACGAGCTGGACGCGCTGACGGCCGCGCCTTTCGCCGAGCTCAAGGCCAAGCTCGATGCACGGCGCGCGGCGTGGTTCGGAATTGGGGTTGCGGAACTGCGGCCGTGGAACTACGGCGATTTGTTCTTCCAGGAGGCGCCGCCGGCCGAGGGGTCTAGTCTCGATGACGTTTTCAAGAACGCTGACTTGGTTGAAATCGCGACGCGCTATTTCGACGGCCTGGGTATGCAGGTGGCTGATATTTTGGCGCGGAGCAGCCTATACGAGCAGCCCGGCAAGACGCCGCACGCATTTGCGACGGACATCGACCGCGCCGGCGACGTTCGCATCCTGCTGAATCTGCAGCCAAACGCCTATTGGGCCGACACGATCCTGCACGAACTCGGGCACGCTGTCTATGACGTGTACATTGACTCCAGCTTGCCCTTTCTGCTGCGCACCGCGTCGCACGGCATCACGACGGAGGGCGTCGCCCTGATGTTTGGGGCGATGTCGAAGAATGAGCAGTGGCTGAAGGAGTTTCTGAAACTGGAGGCGGCGGAAGCCGCCCGCGCAGGCGCTGCGGCGCGCGAGGCGTTGCAGGCCGAGAAGCTGATTTTCAGCCGCTGGGCGCAGGTGATGGTGCGCTTCGAGCAGGGCATGTATTCCGACCCGGATCAGGATCTGGGCAAGTTATGGTGGGACCTCAAACGCAAATACCAGCTCCTTAATCCGCCCAAGGACACGGGCCGTCCTGACTATGCAGCGAAGGCGCACATCGTTACGACGCCGATCTATTACCACAACTACCTGATGGGCGAGTTGTTCGCGGCCCAGATCAGAGCACAGATCGCCAAAGACGTGCTCGGCGGGGCGGATCCGGTGCGGGCCAGCTTTATTAATCAGCCCGCGGTCGGGGCCTGGTTGCGCGAACGAGTTTTCGCGCCGGGCAATTTGTACTCGTGGAATGAGCTGACGCGCCGGGCGACTGGCGCACCGCTGTCAGCCACGTTCTTTGCCCAGGAATACGTAAGGTAAACCGCCCCGCAAGGCTCGCCGGGCGTGGCGTGCAGTTGCTGAGCTGACTCCCAAATTTACCGGCTACTTCCCGGCTCGCTTTGAATCTAGAAAAGATTGCAGGATGACCTGGGCCGCCAAAGCGTCGCGGAGCTCGCGCCGGCGGCTGGGGCGTGCGCCGGCCGCGGCGAGGTTCGCGTCGGCCTCGAAGCTGCTCAGCCGCTCGTCCCACAGCTCAACGGGCCATTCGGGTGCGGCTTGGGCGATTTCGGCCGCGAGTTTGGTCGAAATGTCGGCCTGCGGGCCGACGGTGCCGTCCATGTTCAGGGGCAGCCCGACCACGATGGCCGAAACTTCGTTCTTACGTGCCCAGGCGACGATTTGGCGGGCGTCGCCGGACAGGCTTCCGGAACCCGGCAGGACGGCCGCCGGGGAGGCGATGGAGCCGCCGTAGTCGCTTATTGCCACTCCGATTCGGCGGGAACCGTAATCTACGCCCATCCAGCGGGGCATTAGGCGCGTTCCTGTGCTAGGGGCACCGTGCTAGGGGCACGGCCGTGAAAACACTGTCCGCCGGCGGCGCCAAGCCGTGCCATGGGCGAGCCGGTTCTGTTGGCGGGGGCATGCCCGCGCTTACAGTTTGGGCATGGCACCCACGTGGGGCACAAACCCACGTTCGGCACCCGTGGCACCCGACGGAGGCGGGAGCCATGTCCGGCAGCCGACGTCCCATATCCGGGCTAAGCAATTTTGTTGCCAGGGCGATGAATTTTGAAAAATTGGCGCTTGCAAAGGTCAAAAACTTCGCTATAGTTACGAGGCTACGCGGTGATGGCTTTGGGACTAGCTTCAGCACGGTTCGTCGCAACTGACGGCCGAAGGGTTGCAGTGCCTCAATGGACCAACAGGTCCGATACTCGGCCTACGTGGGAGCTATTATGCCATCTCCCCTCAATCGGGGGCCGTTGAACTAAGTTGGGCAAGGGCTTGGCCACGAGGGTGACTCAGCATGCTGATTAATTCCGTTCGGGATTTTAGTCGCCACGGCGACGCGGTGCCCGTTCCGAACCTGATCGAAATTCAGACGGAATCGTACGACCGATTCCTCCAGGTGAAGGTTGACCCTTCCAAACGCCAGCCAATCGGCCTGGAGGCCCTGCTGCGCGAGGTGTTCCCGATCGAGAGCTACGACGGGAACATGCGGCTGGAGTACGTCGATTACCAACTCGACCCGCCGCGGTACACGCCCGACGAAGCGCGCGAGCTGGGACTGACGTACGGTCGTCCATTCCGAGTTCGCGTGCGTCTGCACCGCAAGGACGTCGAGGAGGTCAAGGAAGAGGCGATCTACCTGGGCGAGATTCCGATCATGATGGGCGGCGGGGAGTTCATCGTGAACGGCTCGGAGCGCGTCATCGTCTCGCAGCTCCACCGCTCCCCCGGCGTGGACTTCGTGAAGGAATCGGCCGAGGGTGACCGCGCCCTGCACGCGTGTCGCATCATCCCGGAGCGCGGCTCGTGGATCGAGATCAACGTGACGCGCAAGGACGTGCTGGCGGTCCGGATCGACCAGAGCAGCAAGATACCCGCGACGACCTTCCTGCGGGCGATGGACCCGCGGTACGGCTCGGACGAAGCGGTAGTAAAGACCTTTTACGCCTCGAAGACGGTCCGCACGCAGGCCCTCAAGCCCGACATGTACGCCGCCGCCGCGATCGTCGACCCCGAAACCGGCGAAGAGCTAGTGCGGGCCGGTGCGCAGGTCGGCGAGGCGCTCAACAAGATTCGTGAATCCTCGATCAAACAGGTCGACGTGATTGCCAAGATGGTCGACCCGATCATTCTGAACACGCTGGCCGAGGATAGCACGCACACCCATGAAGAAGCCCTGATGAAGATCTACGCCCGCCTGCGGCCGGGAAACCCGGTGCAGCTTGAAAAGGCGCGCAAGCTCTTCCAGGAGAAGTTCTACGACGACGCCCGCTATCGTCTGGGCAAGGTGGGGCGCTTCCGCCTGAACCGCAAATTCGAACAGGGCATCCCCGAAACCGAAATGGTGCTGCGCCCGGAGGACTTCGTCAGCTCGCTGAAGTACCTGCTGGCCCTGCGTTCTGGCGACGGGCAGGTGGACGACATCGACCACCTGGGCAACCGCCGGCTGCGGACCATCGATGAGCTGGCCTCCGACGAGATGCGCAAGGGCTTCCTCAAGCTGCGCCGCACCGTTCAGGAGCGCATGAGCCTGAAGGACCCCGAGTCGATCGGAAAAGTCGCCGAACTGGTCAACACGAAGAGTATTTCAAGCGCGATCGACTTCTTCTTCGGCCGCAGCGAACTGTCGCAAGTGGTCGACCAGACCAACCCGCTGGCGCAGCTTACACACGAGCGGCGCCTGTCGGCCCTGGGGCCGGGCGGTCTGAACCGCAAGCGGGCCGGCTTCGAAGTCCGCGACGTACACATCAGCCACTACGGCCGCATCTGCCCGATCGAAACGCCGGAAGGCGTGAACATCGGCTTGATCGCATCGCTGGGCATCTACAGCGACGTGGACGAGTACGGCTTCCTGATTACGCCCTACCGAAAGGTGGAGCGCGGCAAGGTAAACGGCGAAGTCGTGTACCTGCGGGCCGATGAGGAAATGAAAACCGTTCTCGGTCCGCCCGATGTCGTGGACGAGGGCAAGGACGGCGAGCTTCACCCGGTCGTGCCGCGTGAGGAGTATCTGCGGCGAATGCGGGACGGGTCGGACGGGGCGCGTAAGCCTCGCAAGCTGAAGGACGGGGCCGTGTTGGCCCGAGTTCACGGCGAGTTGCAGCAATCCACCTCGGACGACATCGAGTACGTTGACATTTCGCCCAAGCAGACGGTCGGCGTTTCGGCGGCGTTGATTCCGTTCCTCGAGCACGACGACGCCAACCGTGCGTTGATGGGCTCGAACATGCAGCGTCAGGCGGTGCCGCTGGTGCGGACCGAGCCGCCGATCATCGCGACCGGCATGGAACGGGCAGTGGCCGAGAACAGCGGCATGGTGGTTCGGGCGCGCACGAGCGGGAAGGTGACGTACGTCGATGCGCGGCGCATCGTGATCAATGACACGGACGAGTACGATCTGCGGAAGTTCGTGGGCCTCAACGAGCGCACCTGCCTGAACCAGAAGCCGATCGTCAAGCCCGGCCAGCAGGTCAAGGCGGGCGAGGTGATCGCGGACGGCGCCGCCACGCACCAGGGCGAGTTGGCGCTGGGGCGGAACGTGCTGGTCGCGTTCATGACCTTTGACGGCTACAACTTCGAAGACGCCATTCTGATCTCCGAGCGGCTGGTCAAGACCGACACTTTCACGAGCATTCATATCGAGTCGCACGATGTGGAGATTCGTGAGACGAAGCTGGGCCGCGAGGAGTTCACGCGCGACATTCCCAACGTTTCGGAGCGCGCCCTGCGCAACCTGGACGACAAGGGTATCGTGCGCATCGGCACGCGCGTCGGGCCGGGCGACATTCTGGTGGGCAAGGTTTCGCCGAAGAGCAAGAGCGAGCTGTCGCCCGAAGAGAAGCTGCTGCATGCGATCTTCGGACGGGCCGGCGAGGACGTGAAGAACGACTCGCTCGAACTGCCGGCCGGGCAGGAAGGCATCGTGATCGGCACGCGGCACTTCAGCCGGCGCACGCACCTGTCTGAAGAGCAGAAGCGGGAACTCGAACGGCAGATGAAGGCCTTCCAGGCCGACTGCGATGCGCGGCGCATCAAACTGTTCCGGCAGATGGTGACGGCCATCGAGGCCGCGACCGAGCAGGTGTTGATCGACCCGAATACGCGCCAGAAGGTGGGGCGCAGCGAGAACCCGGAAGTCATCCGCGAACAGATTGACACCTTCTCGCTCAAGTGGGTCAAGCCCGCCAGCAAGCGCGATGAGGCCGAGGCCATTTACAACCAGTACTGGCCCAAGATCGCCGACATCGCCAGCGAATGCGAGCGTCGCCTGGGGCACATGAAGCGTGGCGACGAACTGCCTTCGGGCGTGCTGGAAATGGTCAAGGTCTACGTGGCGACCAAGCGCACCCTGTCGATCGGCGACAAGATGGCCGGGCGGCACGGTAACAAGGGCGTCATTGCCAAGATCCTGCCCGAAGAGGACATGCCGTTTCTGGCGGATGGCACGCCGATCGACATCTGCCTCAACCCGCTGGGCGTGCCGAGCCGTATGAACGTCGGGCAGATTCTGGAGACGCACTTGGGCTGGGCGGCGGCGGTGCTGGGCTTCCAGGCCGTCACGCCGGTCTTCGACGGCGCCAAAGAGGCCGAGATCAAGGCCTGCGTGGATGAGGCCAATGCCCTGGTTCGCAAGCGCCGGCAGGAACCGGACGTGGTCCGCAATGCCGGGCAGACGCGGGAGCTGCTGGTCGAAATGCCGCGCAGCGGCAAGATAACACTGTACGACGGTCGCACGGGCGAGCCGTTCGATCAGCCGGTGACCGTGGGTTACATGTATTTGCTCAAGCTGCATCACCTGGTGGATGACAAGATTCACGCCCGCTCGACCGGCCCGTACAGCCTGATCACGCAGCAGCCGTTGGGCGGCAAGGCCCGCACCGGCGGCCAGCGCTTCGGCGAGATGGAAGTCTGGGGCCTGGAGGCCTACGGCGCGGCTTACGTGCTGCAGGAGCTGCTGACGGTCAAGAGCGACGACGTCGAAGGACGCACCAAGATTTACGAGAGCATGGTCAAGGGCACGCACACACTCGACGCCGGTACGCCGGTCTCGTTCGACGTGCTCTGCAATGAGATTCGTGGGCTGGGGTTGAACATCCAGCTCGAAAAGAGCCGGCTGGGATAAGTGAATGCAGAAAAGCGCATTCGTAATTCCCGAGGAGGCGGGTTGATGTCCGAAGTGGTCTACGGGACCGGAACCGATGTTACGCCGGCCGAGCTGGCCGAATTCTACATCCAAGTTCAGCACGACATCGCCGCCCAGCCGCAACAGATTGAGAAGATGCTGGCCAACAGCGCTACTTTTGTCACCGCCCGCTTGGACGGGAAGCTGATCGGCATCGCCCGTGGCGTTTGCGACGGGCTGCGCGGCTACCTGACTGAGTGCAAGCTGGACCCGCGTTACCAGGGTCCGGCGGCGGTGACCAAGAAGGACGGCCGCATCGAACATGACACCAACGGCATTGCTCTGGAAATGGCCCGACGTGTGCTGGGCAAGCTGTTCACCGACGGCATTCGGCGTGTGGACGTAGTGGCTTGGGGCACCGAGGTGGATTTCCTGGAGGAACTGGGTTTCCAGAAGCAAGGCGGCCTCGTGGGCATGACGATGCGGGCCGACCAGTGGCCGGGCAGCACCGCACCAGCCGGATCGTCGCGGGCGGCCGGACAGGCGGTGTCGTCAAATGGAGCACGAAACGACTGATCGGCGGTTACCCGCCGAGTGAGTTTTCAATAGAGAGGTAGTACAGCCGATGGCCGAGACTGTTTACGACCGGATCAACGACTTCACGGCAGTGCGCATCTCGCTGGCCAGCCCGAACGACATTCGGGCCTGGAGCTTCGGCGAGGTGAAGAAGCCGGAGACGATCAACTACCGGACGTATCGAGCGGAAAAAGACGGGCTGTTCTGTGAGCGCATTTTCGGTCCGGAGCGCGACTGGGAATGCTTCTGCGGCAAGTTCAAGGGCACCAAGCACAAGGGGATGATCTGCGATCGCTGCGGCGTGAAGGTGACGCACAGCCGCGTGCGCCGCAAGCGCATGGGGCACATCAACCTGGCCGCGCCGGTCGTGCACATATGGTTCTTCAAAGCCATGCCGAGCCGCCTGGGCACGCTGCTCGACATGAAGACCTCCGACCTGGAAAAGATCATCTATTTCCAGGATTACGTGGTAGTCGATCCGGGCGCCTCCAAGCTTGAACGCAAGCAGCTTCTGACTGAGGAAGAGTACCGCCGGGCGATCGACGAATACGGCGACACCGGCTTCCGCGCGCTCATGGGCGCCGAGGCAATCCGCGAGCTGCTCACGCAAATCGATTTGAGCACGCTTTCGGCGGAACTGCTGGACGGGCTGCGCAAGACCGGCAGCAAGCAGAAGATCAAGGAGCTGTCGCAGCGGCTCAAGCTGGTTGAGGCCATTCGCCAGAGCAATAACCAGGCGGAATGGATGGTGCTGGAAGTCATTCCGGTCATCCCGCCTGACCTGCGCCCGCTGGTTCTGCTGGATAGCGGCAACTTCGCCAGCAGCGACCTGAACGACCTCTACCGTCGCATCATCAACCGCAACAACCGCCTCAAGAAGCTGATCGATCTCAACGCTCCCGAAGTGATTATCCGCAACGAGAAGCGGATGCTGCAGCAGGCGGTCGACGCCCTCTTCGACAACGGCCGCTGCCGCCGCCCGGTGCTGGGCAGCAGCAATCGCCCGCTCAAGTCGCTGACCGACATGATCAAGGGCAAGCAGGGCCGCTTCCGCGAGAACCTGCTCGGCAAGCGCGTCGATTACTCGGCCCGCAGCGTGGTCGTGGTGGGCCCGGAGCTGAAGCTGTGGCAGTGCGGTCTGCCGAAGAAAATCGCGCTCGAACTCTACCAGCCCTTCATCATTCGCAAGCTGCGCGAACGCGGACTGGCGGACACGATCAAGAGCGCCAAGAAGATGCTCGAGCGCCGCGAGCAGCCGATCTGGGACATCCTCGAAGAGGTCATTTACCAGCATCCGGTCCTGCTCAACCGCGCCCCGACGCTGCACCGCATGGGTATCCAGGCCTTCGAGCCGGTGCTGGTTGAAGGTAATGCGATTCGCATTCACCCCCTGGTCTGCCGCGGCTTCAACGCCGACTTCGACGGCGACCAGATGGCCGTGCACCTGCCGCTGTCGATCGAGGCCCAGGCCGAGTCGCACGTGCTGATGATGAGCACCAATAACATCTTCAGCCCGGCCAACGGCGCCCCGATCATGTCCGCCTCGCAGGACATCGTCATGGGTATCTACTACCTGACCTGCGAGCACGCCGGCGAGCCCGGCGAGAGGCCCGTTGGCCAGGAGCGCGCCTTCGCCTCGGTGGCCGAGGCCCTCATGGCCCTGCACCTGCGGCAGATCGGCATGCACACCCCGATCCGCGTCCGTGTTCCGCGAACGCGAGTGATCGAAGGCCGGAACAAGCCCGCCGTTCCGGCGCCCAAGAACGGCCTGGTGCGCACCACGGTCGGCCGCTGCATCTTCAACGACATCCTGCCGCCCGAGATGCCCATGTACAACTATCCACTGGGCAAGGCCATCTCGCGCGTTATCGATGATTGCCATCATCAGTTGGGCCGCGCCGCGACGATCAAGCTGCTGGACAAGATCAAAGAACTGGGCTTCCGCTGGAGCACGCTGGCCGGCCTATCCTTCGCGCTGACCGACCTGCGCATTCCGGACGCCAAACCCAAGCTGGTCGAGGCCGCCCAGAAGCTGGTCGATCGCGTCGAAAAGAACTTCCAGAGCGGCAACATCACGCCCATGGAGCGTCACAACCAGCTCATCGATATCTGGGTCCACGCCCGCGAACGGGTGACGCAGGAAATGATGAAGACCCTGAGCGAAGACTGGCGCACCGAGGACGGGGCGGAGGCCAAAAAGGATGCCCCCAAGGCCAAGCCTTATCTAAACCCGATCTACCTCATGACCGACTCCGGCGCGCGTGGTTCGGTCGACCAGATCCGCCAACTCGCCGGGATGCGCGGTTTGATGGCCAAGCCGTCCGGCGAAATCATCGAGGCCCCCATCAAGGCCAACTTCCGCGAGGGTCTGTCCGTGCTCGAGTACTTCAGCTCGACCCACGGCGCCCGCAAGGGCCTGGCCGATACGGCCCTCAAGACCGCCGACTCAGGCTACCTGACCCGCAAGCTGGCCGACGTGGCCCAGAACGTGATCATCAACGAGCTCGACTGCGGCACCATCGAATCCGTCAGCAAGAGCACCATCTATCGCGGCGAGGAAGTCGACGTGAAGCTGTCGGAGCTGATCATCGGCCGCGTCGCCCGCGACACCATCCGCAACCCCGTCACGGACGAGATTATCGTCCGCGAAAATGAGCTGATCACCCCGGAGATCGCCCGCCGCCTGGAAGCCAAGCCCGAAGAAGGCGGCCTCGGCCTGGATAGCATCCGCGTCCGCAGCCCGCTCACTTGCGAAAGCCCGCAGGGCATCTGCGCCCGCTGCTACGGCGCCGACCTGTCCACCGGCATGCTGGTTGAAGAGGGCTTGGCGGTCGGCATCATCGCCGCTCAATCCATCGGCGAGCCCGGCACGCAGCTCACGATGCGTACCTTCCACACCGGCGGCGTCGCCAGCCGCGCCGTGGTCGAGAATGAAATCACCACCGCTGCCGGCGGCACGATCAAGTTCGACCTCAACGCGATCGAGATGACTGATCCGGAAACCAAGCAGTCGTTCTTCCGCGTGCTGAAGCGCAACGGCGAAATCGCTATCAACGATGAAAAGGGCCGCGAGCTTGAACGCTACAAGGTGCCTTACGGCGCCGCGGTGCTCGCCGGCGACGGACAGACGGTGCCCCCGCGCACGGTCATCGTCCGCTGGGATCCGCACTTCACGCCCATCCTGGCCGAAGCGGCCGGCTTCGTCCGCTTCCAGGACATCGTCGAAGGCGAGACGGTCCGCCCCGAGCAGGAAGGCCGCCACGACAGCAAACGCATCGTCGTCGAGCACAAGGGCGACAAGCACCCGCGCATCATGGTCGAAGACGCCAACGGCACGATTCTCGACTTCCACCACCTGCCCGCCAAGGCCCGTATCGAGGTTCAGGAAGGTCAGGAGGTGGCGCCCGGCACCCTGCTTGCCCGCCAGCCGCGCGAAATTGCCGGTACCCAGGACATCACCGGCGGTCTGCCCCGTGTGACCGAAATCTTCGAGGCCCGCAAGCCGAAGGAGCCTTCGGTCATGGCGGAGATCTCGGGCACGGTCGAGCTGCACACCGACAAGCGCCGCGGCAAGATGACCATCGTGGTCCGCTCCGAATCCGGCATGGAAAAGGAGCACCACGTGCCGCAGGACAAGCAGCTCCTGGTGCACGCCGGCGACTTCATCGAGGCCGGCACGCAGCTTACCTCCGGTCCGCTGATCCCCCACGACATTCTGCGGATCAACGGCGAGGAAGACCTGCAGCGCTACCTGCTGAAAGAAATCCAGGCCGTCTACCGGCAGCAGAACGTCGGCATCAACGACAAGCACATTGAAATCATCCTCACGCAGATGCTGCGTAAGGTGAAGATCGAGAACGAGGGCGATTCGGCCCTGCTGCCGAACGAGGTGGTCGACAAGTTCCGCTTCCGCCAGGAAAACGCTCGCCTGGCCCGCAGCGTCAAGGTTGTCGACCCCGGCGATACCGACTTCCGGGTCGGCCAGGTCGTCCTGCGCGACGACTTCGCCGCCAAGAACGAGCAGGTCGAAATGGACGGCGGCACGCCCGCCAAGGGCCGCAAGCCCAAGCCCGCCACCGCCAAGACCTTGCTCCTCGGCATCACCAAGGCCAGCCTGCAAAGCGAGTCCTTCATCTCGGCCGCCTCCTTCCAGGAAACCACCAAGGTGCTCACGCAGGCCGCGCTGGCCGGCGCCGAGGACCGCCTGGTCGGGCTGAAGGAAAACGTCATCCTCGGCCGCCTGATCCCCGCCGGCACGGGCTTCAAGGCCTACAAGGACCTGAAGCTCCGCTACATGGGTCAGCCGATCGAGCCGATTCCGATTCTCCAGCAGCTCGGCGAAGCGCCCACGCCGGTAGTCCCCGGCCTCGCTCCGCTGGATGCGGCCGCAGCTTCGCTGGGCGGAGATGGAAGCATGGCCCAACAAGAAGCTACGCCGGCCGTGGCGGGTGGTACGAATCCGTAGCGGATCGCGTGTGCGCGACCGGTGTACGGCCGGTCTTTGAAGTGCGAAAAAGTAAGCGAGCAGCGAGGTTACCGCCTCGCTGCTCGCTGTCGTTTCGAAACCACGGCGCAGCCCGCGATTCCCAGCTCGGCTCCTAAATTCCGAGTCATCATCGCTACCCGCCTTTCTCGCTGTCATTCTTACACCTCGTTCAGTGCGAATTTAGCCGCACGTCATGACGCACGTGTAAGTTACGAGTGTGATCTGCGAGCAGCGCGAGCTGATTTGTCTGCCAACGCAACACGAGTGCTTATAGACCGGCCAATGGCAGGCGTAAGGAAGTAAGTCATGTTAGCCACTGTCAGTTTCGTCAAAGCAGCGCTGTCTATGTGTGCCGGTATGGGAATGCTGACGCCGTGCCAGCTTGGCGGCCTCGCGGATTCTGGCCCGCTCGCCGAGGAGTGGCCGATCAACGCCAAGCCGGGCGAGTGCTACGCGCTGGTTTACGTGCCGCCTGAGTACGCGACTGAAACGTTCGCGGTGGTGCCCTTCGAGTATGAGGGGGTCGAAGAGGTTCAGGGTGGTCAGCCCGCGTCGGAATTCTTTCTGGCGCAGGACCGCCGGCCGGCTCATGAGACGTTTCAAATCGATTTCCCTTGGAAGTCGCCGCGTGCTGCGCAGATGAGCATGTCGGCGGATTACCGCACAGTTAGCAGGCAGAGACTCGTGCCGGCTCACACGACGCGCACGGCTGAGTACACGGAGGTTGAGAGGACCATCAAGGTCAGCGAGGGGAGGCTGTTGTGGAAACAGGTGAGCTGCGATAACGGTGATGATCTGGGCGTCTGAGAGGTCCAATAGCGAGCGGGGCGACCTGCCGCTGGCGGCAGGCGCTCACCGATAGCCGTAATTCCGGCCGCAAACCAAGTCGTAATTGGGGGCGCGCGGCTCAACAACTATCAATGCACTGCGTCCAGGCGGGTGGAGACAATGCGGGGGTGAGTCCTGGTGTGCCGATAATCTCGCTGTTCTGCTCACGCAGTGAACATGAAGTGAACGTGCGCATCTGGCAAACTGTGTTCGTGCACGCTGGCCCCCTTGCACAAGTACAGGACACAAGAGAGTCACTAGGTACAGAGAATTCGAACGATATGACTTACGAGGCGGCGTGTGTTGGGCCCTATTAGACTTGTGTGTACTGACCTCTTACCTTATTTCCGACGCCAACTTCTGACTTTCGATTCATTCTGAATTTATTCTCATGTTACAGCCGCGGTGTACATTAATTTGTGGATCGGCAACATAGCCGTTAAGCACCGAGTGCGAGCCGGCCAGGCGGCTGTGACGACGCCACGAGGAAGGAAAGGTCATGTTTGCGAATGCTATGAAAGCCATGTGTGCCCTGTCTGTGTTGGGGTGTTTGGGAATGGGTGCGCCGCCCGCTGACACCAAGTGTTCACCGTGCAAGAACAAAGCAAAACCATCGTGTAAGCCGGCCTGTAAAGCTGCGGTTGCAGACGCCGACGCATTGCCGCCCAACGCCAAGCCGGGCGAGTGCTACGCGAAGTTTTACGTGCCGCCCGAGTACAAGACGGTGACGGAGCGCGTGATGGTGCGCCAGGCGTACGAGGAAATGGAGGTTATTCCGGCGCAGTATGAGTGGGTCGAGGAGCGCGTGTGTGTCAAAGACGCTTCGGAGCAGTTGCGCGTGATGCCGGCGGAATTCGCGATGCGCGAGCTGACCTTCGAGCAGCGGCCGGCGGAGACGGTGTGGGAGGTTAACAAGAACTCGACCTGCGTGGCGGACAGCAGTCAGCCGGCGCGAGACGTGTTTTGCCTGGTGAATCGCGCGGCCGTTCACCAGACGCTGCAGACGCAGTGCCTAGCGAAGCCGGCGCACGTGGAAAAGGAGTGTGTGCCGGCTGAGTACCAGACCATTCGCAGACAGAAACTCGTCGCGCCGGCTACGACGCGAAGGGTATGTATTCCGGCGGAGTACGCGGACATCCAGAAGACGATCAAAGTGTGCGATGGAAAAATGGTGTGGAAACGGGTGGATTGCGACCTTAACCAGGGCGTGGTGAGCCAAGCGCCGCCGAAGGCGGTCGGTTCGCTGGTCGCCTGGGAGTAAGCTAGACGTCCTCCGAGCCAGGTCCTGGCGCCCGCCAGGACTTGGCGACGGAGACTGGTCCGAATGACCGGGGAACTGGCAATGGGCGCCAAGTTGGGAGGGATTCAGCGTGAGACAGAGGCTTGATATGCCGCGTGCACTCAGTGGCATTACACTTGCCGCAGTGCTGGTGTGTGCAGGATGCGCTGCACGCAATGGTCAGACGGAAGTCAGAGGTCACGAGCCGGAAGTCAAAAGTCGCCAAGTAGGGTTCAAGAATCAGCCGCAGCGCGACGGTACAGACTTCGAAAGTGTTCAGGCACGCGGGGCTGCCGTTCACGACTCCGACGGCGCGCTCGTGGGCTACCGCCTCGATTCGGCGCCGGACCCGCTCCATGAGGCCACGCTCGCGCAGGTCCGCGAGTGCGTTCTGCACGAGACCGGCGTCCTGATCGACGTACGGCCGGCCGAATTCTTCGCGCGCGGCCACTTACGCGGGGCATTGAACCTGCCGGCCGGACCGGCGGACCAGATGGACCTCCACTTGGAGCAGATCCGCGCCAGCATCGATCCGGGAGAGCTGATCATCCTCTACTGCTCCGGCCCGGGCTGCGGCTCGGCCCATATGGTGAGCGAATACCTGGGTGGCCACGGCTTCACGAATACGCTGATATACAGTCCCGGCTGGAAGAGCCTGGCGGCAGAAAAGGACTTGCACTAGCGCCACTTGCAGGAGAGCAACGCCGGGGCGTGCTGCCCGGAATGCGCGCCGGCGAAAGTCGCCGTGTTCGCTGCTATGCGGGTTCCGCCGCTGACGCGCCGACCGTTGCCGGTTCGAAGCCGTGTGCGAACTGCGTTTGGCACAGCGACACGTAGAACGGGCAGGATTGCAAAAGGTCGTCGTGCGTGCCACAGCCGATGATGCGGCCTTCGTTCAGGACCACGATGCGGTTGGCGCGGGCGATGGTACTGAAGCGGTGGGCGATGATGAAAGTCGTGCGGCCGCGTGTTACGTCGTCGAGGGCCTGCTGAATGCGGCGTTCGGATTCGCTATCGACCTGGCTGGTCGCTTCGTCCAGAATCAGGATGGGCGGATCGGGCAGCACGGCCCGGGCTAACGCGATTCGTTGGCGCTGGCCGCCGGAGAGCGTCCGGGCTGAGATGTGGGCGTCGTAACCGGTGGTGATTCGGCCGTTGTCTTCGATGCGCAGATTGCGGGCGAACTCGTCGACGTGCGCCAGGCGCGCCGCGGCCTGCAGGCGGTCTTCGCTGACGTTCGTTGCTCCGTACGAAAGATTTTCGCGCAACGTACCGGTGAAGATGACGGCGTCCTGAGTCACCAGGCCGATCTGCCGGCGCAGCGAATGCATGGTGAAGTCGGCGATGTCACGGCCGTCGATGAAGATTTGCCCGCTGGTCGGTTCAAAGAAACGCATCAGCAAGGAGACCAACGTGGTCTTGCCGGAACCGTTCGGGCCGACCAGCGCGACGCACTCGCCTTTGCTGATAGTCAAGTTGATGTCTTGTAGCACCGGGCGAGCGTTGGCCGCGTAGGCGAAACAGAGATTGCGGAACTCGATCGTTTCGCGGAAGGGGGGCAAGTCGGCCCGTGTCGCGGGCGGGCCGTCGTGGGCCGTGCCGTTCTGCTCCTCGGCCGGCAGGTCGAGCAACTCGAACAGACGGCGGGCTGAGGCGTCGGCCGCTTGGAGGCGATTGGTTACGTTCCCCATTTTGCGGATGGGGTCGAAGACTCCGCCGAGGCAGATCACGGCCGCGAAGAAGAGCGACGGTTCGAGCTGCTGCTGGAAGACGCGGTAGCCGCCGTAGAGGATGAAGCCGGCGATGGCGGTGGTTGCCAGGATTTCGAGGGCCGGGTTGGTGGCGGCGTCGACCAACTCGATGTGCGTCTGGGCGCGGGTCAGGATGGCGCCTTCGCGTTCGAAGCGGCGACACTCGGCCTGCTGCATATTGCAGGCTTTGACGATGCGAATGCCCGCCAGGCGCTCGCCCAGATGGTCCAGCAGCCGGCCCCAGGACTGCGAGGCGCCGCGCTGGGCGCGTTTGACGAGGCGCCCAAATGTTCGCAGTAGCAGCCAGCCGACCGGCAGGCCGAACATGGCCGCTACCAGCAGGCGCCACTCGATGAACAGCGTCAGGGCGAGCACGCAGACCGCTTTCAGCGGCTCACGGATGACCTTGCCGAAGAGCGTGCTTTGGCCGACTTCGACTTTGCTGATGTCGGTGGCAAGGCGTGCCAGCGTGTCCCCCGCAGCCTGAAGAGCGTGCCATTGCATGGGCAGGCGCAGCACGTGATCTCCGACGCGCGTACGGAAGGCGTGCATGGCGCGCTGCACCGCAGTCTGGATCAGCCCCTCGTTTGCAAAGCGGCAAAGCCCGCCGAAGATGGAACTGGCCACCAGGGCGGCCATTACCAGCGCCAGCGTGATCAAGCGCCCGCGCGGATCGCGATCGGCCGGCAGCAGGGCTGCGAGCTTGTGCAGCTTTTGCCACCACGAGCGGTAAGGCTGCAAAGGCAGTTCGGTTTCGTATGTTGTGCCGTCAGGATTTCGTAAGGCAACGCGTGCGGTGTCGCCGGTTGCTGAGGCGAGGCGCGACATCAGTTCGTGCGAGCCGGCCGGCTGGCCATCGAGCGCGGCAATTCGCTGGCCGGGCCGCAGCTTGCTCGCGGTTGCGCTATGCTGGAGGCGGTCGATCATTATTCCGGCGGGATCGTCCGGCAGGTCTGAGCCGATCACGATTCCCAGGCGGCGCTCGGTTTCAGTGCGGTTGAGCCAGTCGGCGACCGTCTCGTGCTCGGCGAACATTATTTTCAGCACGGGAATCAGGGCCGATATGCTGGCGGTGTACGAAAGACTGACACCGACCGCGCACAGCAGTCCCATAATGACAAGGCGCCGCTGCGGCCGCAGGAAAGTCAGGCTGCGGCGAAAATGCTTTAATCCGGCGCCGTCGGATGTGCCTGATGACATAGGTCGATATGATAACAGCTTGCCCTCGCAACGGGCAGGTGCGAATGAAGAAGGAGCCGAGGGGGGCGTCGGGGCAATAATTTCGCGGCAGAGCCGCGGGAGAGCAGCGTGGAAACGATTAGTCTTTCCGGGCCGGATATCACAGAGGCCGAAATCAACGCGGTGGTCGCAGTTTTGCGGACGCCGCACCTGAGCCTGGGGCCCAAGGTCCCGGAGTTCGAGGCGGCGTTGGCTCGCCGCCTGA
This sequence comes from Phycisphaerae bacterium, assembly GCA_018056925.1. Taxonomy (GTDB): domain Bacteria; phylum Planctomycetota; class Phycisphaerae; order UBA1845; family Fen-1342; genus JAAYXS01. The sequence goes on along the minus strand of JAGPEO010000004.1, from coordinate 9,359 downwards.
ACGTGAAGTTCGCGGTGGCCTGCAACAGCGGCACGTCGGCGCTGCACATGGCGTGGCGCAGCATCGGCCTGCAGCCGGGGGACGAGGTGGTGACCACCCCGTTTTCATTCATTGCGTCGGCGAACAGCATCATGTTTGAGAGCGGGCGGCCGGTGTTCGTGGATATCGATCCGCGGACCTGGCAGATCGACGCCGGCCTGATCGAGGCGGCCATTACTCCGCGGACGCGAGCCGTTCTCCCGGTGGACGTATTCGGTTCGACGCCGGACTGGGACGCGATCAGCGCGATCGTGCGGCGGCACAAGCTGCGCGTGGTGGAAGACTCTTGCGAGGCCTTGGGCACTACCCGCAAGGGCAAGCCGACGGGCACCTTCGGCGAGGTTGGCGTGTTCGGGTTCTATCCGAACAAGCAGGTCACGACCGGCGAAGGCGGCATGCTGGTCACAGACAACGCTGAGATCGCCGGACTGGCGCGTTCGATCCGCAACCAGGGTCGCGATCCGGAGGCCGGCTGGCTGGCTCACGCGCGACTGGGCTTCAATTTCCGTCTGCCGGATATCAACTGCGCCATCGGCGTGGAGCAGATCAAGCGGCTGGACGAGATCAAGGCACGCCGCGCGCAGGTGGCCGGCTGGTACATCGAGCGCCTGCGGGATGAGAAGCGGCTGCAGTTGCAGTTGGTGCCCGACGAGATTTCAATAAACTGGTTCGTGTTCGTCGTGCGTCTGATCGATGACTATACCCAAGCGCAGCGCGATGAGATTCTGAAGAAGCTGGCACAACGTGGCATCGGCTGCGGCAATTACTTCACACCGATACACTTGCAGCCGTTCTATCGTGACCAGTTCGGTTACAAGCCGGGCGACTTTCCGGTGACCGAGGCGCTGTCGGCGCGTACGGTAGCGCTGCCATTCCACAATCGCTTGAGCGAAGGCGATGTGGATCGGGTTACGAAAGTCCTGAGGGAGTTGTTATAGGGGTCAAAAGGCGTCTGCGAACTGCGGGATTAACATCGCGCGGGACTTGCGCTATTACAGATTTGCAATCGTCTGACGCGATGCCGGAATCGCTCCCGGCTGCATCAAGACTTGCAAACCACTCCAATCAAGCGTAGAGTCGCGGCATTGTCGGTGAAGGTTGCCGACACTAGCCTGCGAGCGTCCGATACGAGCAGTGATCAGGTCGTAGACTGCCGTGTCAGAACAGTGAAATGCAGGACGGCCATGGATGGCGGCCAGGGGACGTAAGCCGCCGATATTAAGGCTTGAAGCGTCGCGACAGTGTGCTTTTCTGCGCTGAGCGATCGCTGAAGGTACGTTTAACTGGAAAAAGGTGGCATGTATGGCTGAGAGAGCGAATAGGACGACTAGAAGCAAAGTGACCAGCGCCCCGAAGGCCGGTGGCGGCGCCGCGGCGCGCAAGACGACTCGTCCGGCGGGCCGGCCGCAGACGCGCCAAGAGCTTGGCATCAGCGATGACCAAGTTCGCAACCGAGCCTACCAGATTTTTCTGCGGCGGAACGGCGCCCCAGGCGATCAATTCGGAGACTGGGTATTGGCCGAACATGAATTGATGACTGAAGTGCGCTCTCGAGCTTCCCGCGGGTCGCGCCGCGGCCAGCCGCAAGGTTGAATAACAGCTCCCAGGTCAGCTTACCGGGACAGACAGTCAAGCCTCACGGCAGACGCCGCTCTGTCCACAGTCTCGCTTTCGATTCAGCCCGGGAGGGGAGCCAGGCGCAGAATGGCGTTTGCAGTAGCTACGTACAGCGTTCCGGCCGGCGTGAAGCCCAAAGCATGAATAGGTCCGCGCAAGCTGTTCGTGAATGGTTCGACGCCAACTATCGCGGTACGCGGGGAATCAAGTCTGGCGATCATCACGCGCTGCTCGGTCGCCTGGCCGAAGAAGAGCTCGTTCTGGACATCCGGCCCATAGCGCCCACTGGGATTGAAGGAGCAGCCGGCCAGCAATTCGCCGCTGGGCGTGATGTAGAGCGGGTCAATGTAAGCTGGGGTGGCCGCGACGTAGGCCTGCTCGGCCGACGTGTTCGCCGCGCCGCTCACTGCGGGCCAGCCGAGGTCCGCGCCGGACGTTACGCGGTTGATCTCACTGGCGCCGTCCGGGCCCCTGTCAATGACGAATACGGAACCACTGGCCGGATCGACGCATAGCCCGCCCGGGTTGCGGAGGCCGCTGGCGAAAACGGGCGAATCGGGCGATGGATTATCCGCCGGGATGGAGCCGTCGTCGTTGTACCTGAGAACCTTGCCCAGCAGCGACGCTGGATCGCCCGCCGCGGCAGATTCGGCCTGATCGCCGAGCGCTACGAGCAGTGTTCCGTCGGCGGCAAAGGCGATCTGACCGCCGACATTCGTAGTCGCGGATGTCGCTGGAAGCGTGGCGACGAATACTTCACCGCCGTCGGCTACGCTGCCGTTGGCTTGGAAAAAGACGACACGATTATCGAACACGGCTTGCGGGTTATTCGTGCTGACGCCGCTGTCCGAGCGCGTATAGAAGACGTAGACACGCGGTACAGTGGGAAAATCAGGGTGCAGGGCGATCCCGAGCAGGCCGCGCTGGCCGGCCGAGTTGACCGGCACTTGGGCGAAAGGCTGCGCGAGCAGCCCGTCTTGATCGATGACGCGGATCTGGCCGGTATTCTTCTCGGTGTAGAAGACGCGGCCGTCGGAAGTGAACGCCAGGGCGCTGGGGTCGGCGGCCACGCTGACGCGCGTCTCGGCGAGCAGGCCCGGCCCGACGCGCGACGGCTGTCCCGGCAACGTCAGGCAGCCGCCCAACAGCAGGCCGGGCAAGGCGAGTACGGTCAAGCATTTATGGGACAACTTCATCTGTTTTCCCTCTCGTGGCACGGCGGCCATGATAGATGCGCGCCATTTGGAACGCAAAGCATCAGCGGCGCTACGCCAATAGGAAAGGCTTCTTTGGCGAGAGCACCGGCGGGGCATTCTGAAGCTGCGCGCACAAATCAGCGGCGTCGAGTGCAACGGCTGGGCTGATTTCCAGCGGCAGGTCGGGCTCGCCGTCCGCGTCGCGCGGCACGCGGCAGCCGCACTGTTCCAGCCAGCGCGCGGCGCGGCGGACCAGGTCGCGGCGGGCAGTGGCGGCCGAGTCGACGCCGGTCGCATTTTTGACCGGGCTGAACTCCTCCTCGCGCTGGGTGTACAGCACGAGCGGATTGCGTGCCAGCGGGATGGCGTCGAAGATGAACATTTCCAGCTTCACGACGTTGGGCTGATCCGGCTCGACCGGCCGGCCGTGCTCGTCGATGATGCGCACCTTCTTGTCGGCCCGGTGCCAGGGCAGTTGGATGGCGGCGTTTTCGGCGGTCAGGCGTTCGACGAATTCGCGCGCCAGGACGTGGACGGCGATGCTGCCGGCGTCGAAGCGGCGGCTGCCGTCGGGGTTTCTGGCATGTGCCAACTCGTCGGGCAAATCGCTGTATTCGATGACGGTTAGACGCCCGTCGGCCAGGCAGAAGTTTCCGACGCGTTCGAGATCGTCGGCCTTCGTGACGGCCTTGCTAGACATCTCAGAGTTCTGCTGGATGTGCAACCCGATGAACAGCGGGTCGATTGTTTTGACGAGCGGGTTATCCACCTGAAAGTAACTGATGTGCTGAATCCCGTGGGCGCGCATGTCGTCCAGGGCGCCGCTGCGGCGTAAGGCTCGCAGACACCCGCCGTGGCCGTCCGGGGATAAAGCCACGCGATGCGGCTCAGCGAGTGCGATGCGGCCGTCGTGGCGAAACGCGGGCATCTGGCCTTGAGCGAAGAAGAAGACATTATCGGGACGCAAGCCGAAGTAAGCGTGCTTCTGGAAGAAGTCGCGTGTTTGAGCATCGTTCGTGGGGCTGGTCATGATGTACCAGCGCGGGCAGGCGCCGTAGCGCCGGTGGACACCGCGGAGCGATTCCGCGAACCACTGGAAAAGGGGGGCATTGCGAATCGGGCTGATCTGAAACGCGCCCTTGGGTCCGTCGAAGCCGAGGCGGGTACCCTGGCCGCCGGCGACGGTAAACGCGGCAACCTGGCCGGACTGGATGGCCTGGATGCCGAGGGCGGTGGCGGCCTCATACTGCTCAGCCTGAGAACCCTGTCGTGGGACACTTGGGAGGACTTGTGGGGGCTCCGTACTGCGCGGGAGGGGCAAAACCGGTTTTTGTCGCACGAGGCGATCGATCAAGCGGGAGCACTCGTCGAAGTCGATTTGGGCGAGGTCTTCGAGTAGTTGGTCGCGCTGACGGTCATCCAGAAGCGGCCAAAATGCCAGGAGGTGCTCCTGGTGATAGCAGGCGAGCGTCTGGCGGTAATGCTCGAGCACATCTTGTTGTGCCACCATGGGTTGCGCGCTCCTGACAATGTGTGATAACCACCGCGTTGGCAAAAGGAAATTATACACGAACTATCGGTAAGGGTGATATTATGGGCTGAGGGATTTGGTTGATGAGCTGCGGATTAGGCGGGCGCGGAGTGGCTTGCGCAACCGCTCCCGGGGGGCTCGCCGAGAAGTCCTATAACGCCAAACCGAAATTTTCCATTGACTGAGGGGCCCGGCGCAGTTAAGTTATTGATGGAGAACCACAACACAAAACGACAAGGAGTGCGTGACGGGATCGAAACTGGGTTGTTCATAAGTTTGCTATCATACATACGATAAAATCTATCCGATTATTCCGACCCTCTTTCGGTTGTCACACAGCAGTTTGTTCCCGCCATTCCCGCACGAGCTGTCGGCGCTGAGTTTATGCGCCCGCTTGGCTCGTTGCTTTTGCTCCCTGGTCTTGGAAATCAGTGTGTAACCCGCGCGCTGTCCGCCATCCCGTACGACAGCACCCATTCGGCCCGCGTGTGGCTGGGTGAGGAAGCGCGGCGACCGGCCCAGGCACGAAGCCCTGGTGTACGCCTGCCAAGGCGGTTGGTCCGCATGGCAGTACGAATGCAGTCATTAATTCAAGAACCGGGCTCGCGCGGCGAGCCGATCGCAAAGGAACATTACGGGTCTGATTGCAGGAGGTTTGAACGGTGAAAAGGAAAGGGTTCACATTAATTGAGCTGCTGGTGGTGGTGGCGATCATCGCACTGTTGATCTCCATTCTGCTGCCCAGCCTCGCGCGGGCGCGCGAGCTGACGAAACGTTCAGTGTGCATGGCGAACCTGCGGGGCATCGGCAGCGGGTGCGTCATCTACTCGAACGACAACAACGAGTGGTTCCCGATGTCGTACTTCGCCGAAAACATGAGCTACAGCGAGAGCTCGCGCGGCGAACACGTAGTTGACTTTACCGAGGGTGCCGAGACGAACTCCCCGGGCATTGGCGCCAACCACAGCCTGCGGACTACTTCGGACGGCGTTGAAGGGCCGATCAACACGAACGTGCCAATCAGCCGGTCGTTGTTCCTGACGATTATCGGCGGTCAGTGCACGCCCAAGTTGTTCACCTGTGCTAGCTCCGGAGAGAACGAAGACGTCATGCGCAACATCCCCGCTTCCAGCGGCGGATCGGACCAGAACACCGTGGCAGCCCAGCCGGGCATCAACCGCTTCGACTTCCGCGGCTATCCCAACCTGAGCTACGGCTACCAGATGCCTTTCGGAATGCATGGCAAGCCGCGCTACGGCATGGATCCGCGCCAGCCGCTGGCCGCCGACAAGGGACCAGCTTTTGCGGTGGGCGGCGAGACCGGTGGGAACCTGGACAACCTCCAGTACACTCCTGAAGCGCGCAAGCTGGGCGACATGGCGGGCTCGGGAGGCGAATCGGACGACACCGACATCAGGTTTGAACAAGACGACGAAGAATTCCTGCTGCAGCTCGGGCCGGAAATCTGGAGGCCTTATAACAGCCGCAACCACGGCGGCGAAGGCCAGAACGTGCTGATCGCTGATGGGCACGTCGAATACGTTAAGATGCCCACCGTCGGTCTTAACAAGGACAACATCTACACGCGGACGACCAACTGGACCGTCGAAGGCTCTCTGTTGGGTAAATTCCCCGAAAACAGAATGGGTCCTTGGGTGAATACGGACTCGGTCCTTATTCCATAGCCAGTGCCGCAAGCCCTGACGCACGGAGCCGGGCGGTGGATCAGAGGGTCCGCCGCCCGGACTTATTTTTCGGACCCGTTTACCCAGCAGCTAATTCCGCTCGCACCCTGCGCGTTGCGTGCGACCTGCCACGCCGGCAACAAGCCCCACCCGGGCGGGCGGATCCGATGGGGTTAACGGCTGCCGGAACTGGCTCTTGTAGGTGCAGGACGTACACCAGCGGCCTGCGGTTTCCCCGAACACTTCACCACTCCGTGAGGCTTCACAACTCGCTGAGCGCCGGAAGTCCAAGCGGCGGTAGATGCGAATTCCGCCGGTTGCTGGAGCCGCCGATGATGCTGCGCCACCGGCGCCGGTAGAGCATCCACGGCCAACGGCGAAGGCTGCGGGCCAAGTTTATCTGACGCCCAGCGCCGGCGCGGCGCGACGACACGTAGATCGAGAAACAGCCTTGGCCGGTGACACGGTCGAGCTGCTCGAATGCGCTTGTGTTTCGCGCATGAACGGTTAACATGAAACGTCGCGCGATATTATTTTTGAAGCCCTATGAGGTTTGCATCGTGTCCGTCGATCCGCTTTCAATTAACGACGCCGATCTGAGCCAGCACCTGGATCAGGAGCTTGGCGAAGTATCTTCAGAGGACCTGGCCCGCATGGCCGATGCGCCGGTCAGCGAGCCGCAGGTGGATGCGCGCGGCAAACTCCGCGGGCGGGTGCTGGCCATCCGCGGTTCGGATGTGTTTGTCGATATTGGCGGCAAGAGCGAGGGGTTTGTCGCGTTAGACGAGTTCGAGCCGGATCAGCCGCCGGTCATCGATCAGGTTCTCGACCTGGTACCGCAGGGCTTCGACAAGGAATCGGGGTTGATGCGGCTGTCGTTGCGCGAGGCGAAGCTGGCGGTCGACATGGAGTCGATCCGCGTGGGCGACGTGGTCAAGGCGCGGGTCACCGGCAGCAACATCGGGGGGCTGGAACTCCGGGTTCATGGCGCGCGGGGCTTCATGCCGATGAGCCAAGTCGATCTGGTGCGGCATGACGACATGGCGGGTTTCATCGGGCGCTGGCTGGAGTGCGAGGTGACCGAGGTGGACCGCAAGGGCCGCGGCCTGGTGCTCAGCCGACGGCGGGTCCTGGAGCGGCAGCGCGAGGAAGACGCCCGTCAGCTTCGGTTTCAGTTGGCTGAAGGACAGGTGCGGCGCGGTAAAGTCGTGCGGCTGCTGGATTTCGGGGCCTTCGTGGATTTAGGGGGCGTGGAGGGATTGCTGCACGTCAGCGACATGACGTGGGGTCGCGTTGGGCACCCCCGGGAAGTGCTGAACGTGGGCGCTGAGATCGACGTCAAGATTCTCAAAATCGACTTGGTGAAAGACCGCATTTCGCTGGGCGTCAAGCAGTTGAGCCCGGACCCGTGGACGATGGTCCCCAGCAAGTACGCCGTGGGGCAGACGGTAGAGGGGCGAGTTCTGAAGCTCATGAACTTTGGGGCGTTCGTCGAGCTGGAGCCGGGCGTGGAGGGCCTGATTCCGATCAGCGAGATGAGCTGGTCGCAACACGTGCGGAACCCGAAAGACATCTTGAATGTGGGCGACAACGTGCGGACCTCAGTGCTGTCGCTGGATGCGGAGAACCGCAAGTTGAGCCTGAGCCTGAAGGCCCTGTCGAGCGACCCCTGGACGGGCGTGACCGAGCGCTATCCTCCCGGAACGACCGTCAGCGGGCTGGTGACGCGCATTACCAACTTTGGGGCCTTCGTGCAGCTTGAAGAAGGCATCGAGGGGCTGGTGCACATATCGCAAATTAGCGCCCAGCGCATCAGAGCGGTTTCCGACGCGGTCGAGGTCGGTAAAGTGGTGCAGGTGCGAGTCTTGTCCGTGGACGCAGACCAACGCCGCGTTTCGCTCTCGATGAAGCCCCTGCCGGCTCCGGAACCCGAGCGCGCCGAAAGCGCCGCCGCCGGGGACGAAGCGACGGCCGCGCCGCCTCGCCCGGAGAAAAAGCGCAAGCGGCCGCTGCGCGGCGGTCTGGCCTGGTAAGCACCAGGCTGAGTGCGGCACAAAATTGAGGGACGATGCGCGCGGCTTAAGATTGTGTTGTCCGGGGCGGCGAAGTTCATCGTTTCATCCGGCCCGCCGCCGGCGCGCTTGCGGCGACAGTAAACTGGCTTCATATGTAGTAGATTCATTCAACGGAGCAGAAAATGGTTCTGTGGGTCTTACGGGCTCTGTTCATCGTGCTCATTTCCGCCGTGGCCTTCTCGGTCGGCGGCGAACCTGGGGCGGCCGCCGGGCTGGGACAATGGCGCGTTTACCTGATGGTGGGGGCGATCTGCATCATGGTGGCGATTATCGCGGTCGATGTTTTCATTCCCCGGAAATCATTGGCGGCGCTCTCCGGCGTTTTCCTGGGCTTGGTGGTTGGGATGGTCGTGGCCTACGGCCTGGGGCTAGTCATGGACCTGGTCATTCAGGCGTACGCGCCGGACGTATACAGCGCGCCGGCAGATACCGGGGCTCACGGCCTGATTGTGGGACTTAAGCTGACGCTCGGGTTGGCCTGCTGTTACCTATTCATCAGCTTCATCCTGCAAACAAAAGACGATATCCGGTTCGTCATTCCGTATGTCGAATTCGCCAAGCAGTCGCGCGGCGTCAGGCCGCTGATTCTCGACACTTCGGTGATTATCGACGGACGGATCGCCGACATCTGCAATACGCGGATTATTGATTCGCCTTTGATCATTCCGCGTTTTGTGCTGCAGGAACTGCAGACCATCGCCGACAGCTCCGACAAGCTCAAACGCAACCGCGGGCGCCGCGGCTTGGACATGCTCAACAAGCTTCAGACCAACGACAAGGTCGAGATCAAGATTTCCGATGTCCGGTTGCCGAGTGTCGAAGAGGCCGCGGACGTCGATCAGAAGCTGGTTGAGATGGGCAAGAAGATGGACGGCCGCATCGTCACCAATGACTTCAACCTGAACAAGATTGCCCAGATTCGCGGGGTCGAGGTGATCAACATCAACGACCTGGCGAACGCCATGAAGCCGGTCGTCATGCCGGGCGAGACCGTTACGGTCAAGATCATCAAGCCCGGCGAAGAAGTCGGGCAGGGGATCGGATACCTGGAAGACGGAACCATGGTGGTGGCGGAGGGCTCACGCGACAAGATCAACTCCGAAGTGACCTTGACCGTGACCAGCGTGCTGCAGACCTCGGCCGGGCGAATGATCTTCGGCCGCCCGGAAGGCGAGGGCTACATACCGCCGCGTCGTGCGCGCGCCCCCCGGGCGCA
>JAGPEO010000177.1 GCA_018056925.1 Phycisphaerae bacterium | reverse complement strand
TGCAACGCGAAAAGTTAATGCGGAACCACTCCGGATAGCGCCGGCCCGTTTCGTCCGTGGTCGCCTGCAGCGCAATGCAGTCCACCGGACAGACCACGGAGCACAAATAACACGCCACGCAGCGCTCGCCGCCGTCGGGGTCGCGCGACAAGATAATCCGGCCGCGCCAACGCGGCGGCAGCGGGGCCTTCTGCTCGGGGTACTGAATAGTCGCACGTCGCCCGAACATGTGCAGGAACACGCCCCACATCGATTGTGGTATGCTCCAAATTGACCGCAGTACGCTCAGCATGCTCTAATTGCCCCTGGCGACTACGATGGCGCCCGTCACCAACAGATTCAACAGACTTAAAGGCAACATCAGCTTCCACGCAAAGGCCATGAGCTGGTCGTAGCGCGGCCGCGGCAGCGACGCGCGCACCAGAATAAATACGCACAGTCCGATCAGCGTCTTGATAATGAACCAGACAATCGGCGGCAACCACGGCCCCAGCCAGCCGCCGAAGAACAGCGTAACGATCATCGCGGAAATCAGCGTGATTCCGATGTATTCGCCCAGGAAAAACATGGCGAATTTCATGCCCGAGTATTCGGCGTGATAGCCGGCCACCAGTTCGTTCTCGGATTCCGGCAGGTCAAAGGGAATGCGGCGCGTCTCGGCAAAACCCGCGATGACGAATATCACAAAGCCGAGGAACTGCGGAACGACGAACCAGACATTCCGCTGGGACTCGACGATCGCCCCCAGGCTGAAAGACCCCGCCAGCATTACGACGCCCAGCAGCGAAAGCCCCATGAATACTTCGTAGCTGAGCATCTGACCCGCTGCCCGCAGCGACCCGAGCAAGGCGTACTTATTGTCGGACGACCAGCCGCCCAGAATGATGCTGTAGACTCCGAGCGAGGACATCGCCAGAAAGAACAACAGCCCGATGTTCAGGTCCGCGACAGCAATTCCCGGCGCAAACACTACCACCGCGAACGAAGTCAGTGTCGTCGCTACGATGACCAGCGGCGCCAGACAAAAGACGACTTTGTCCGCGAAGGGCGGAATCCAGTCCTGCTTGAACAGAATTTTCACGATGTCGGCCGCGGGCTGCAGCAATCCGAAGGGCCCTACGCGGTTGGGACCGTAGCGATCCTGCCATACTGCCAGCAAACGCCGCTCGACCCAAATCAGCAGTCCGGCCAGCGACATCAGCGCCGCCAGCACGATAACTATAATCAAGGCGTAGCGCATGCCCTCGCTCATGCCGGCACCGCCTTTCGCACTGTGCCCCACTGCGGCAAAGGCACCTCCGGCCGGCTCGTAAGCCCGGCTGTCAGTCCGGCCGCGCCCGCCGGCAGGCTATCGTCGAATTTCAACGGCAGCCGTTGCTCGACGCCTGCGACCTGCACCAGTGTCATGTCACCTTCGCTAAGCCCCAAGCCGCGCGCTGTTTGCGGCCGCATGGCGATGTAAGGCGTGGGGCTCAGCATCGTTATGCCCGGCGATCCGCTGCTTAGTTCCTCCGAGCCGAAAACATGGTGCATTGGCAACACCAGAACTTCGTTCGCCCGCACGACGAATGGCGCGGGCGGCCGGTCGTAGAACCGCACACTCGTGCCCGGCACCGGCTCGATCAGCCGCAGCCCGGGATCGCCGCCGCGCAGCGGCCCGCCGACTTCACTCTGGAATTTGTTCAGCGATTGGACCGAGTTCCAGCCCGGTGCCCAGAAGCGCGGCACCAACGGCGGCGGCGGTTGGCCGTGGAACCCCTCCATGCTGAACGCCAGCGGCGAATCCGGGTCTTGCGGCGGCTGCGGCTCGTGAATGCTGACGTCCGCGTACATTGCCGTCCGTCCGCTGTAGCGGTGCGAATCACGCGCCACGCGTTGCCCGGCAATGCGGAAGGTCGCCGGCGGGGCAAGCTCCGGCAACCGCTTGAACACCGGCAGCTCCGCCGCAATCGCCGCTACCAGTTCGTCAAATTGCCATGGTTGGCCCAGATCCCCCAACCAATGCCAGCTCTCGCGCACCGCCCCCTGCCCGGGAAGCACTTGGTAGAAGCGCTGGGCGCGGCCCTCGCTGCTGACAAATGTGCCGGCTGATTCAGCGAATGTGCCGACCGGCAACACCAGTTCAGCACGCTCGGCCGTGTCGGTGCGCGTATGTTCGAGCACAATGACGTGCCGTGCCGCATTCAGTAGCTGGTCCGCTTCAGCCGGCGTCATCCTGCGATACAAATCGTTTTCGAGCACAATGAGCGTGTCCGCCGCGCCGCTCTCCAATGCCGCACGGGCGGCACTCAGATCGCCCCCTCCTAATAGTCCGGCACCCAGACTGTTACATTCCGGCACAACCAGGCTCAAGGCCGCAGCCCGCCCTTGCGCGTGAAGCGCGCAGGCAACATTCGCGGCCGCCCGAACTACCCCAGCGTCGCCGCAGCCAACGCCGGACACGACCAGCGGCCGCTCGGCACCCCGTAGTGCGGCCGCAATCTCCGCCGCGAGTTTCGCAACTTCCTCAGGCAGACCCGCCGGCGCCGCAGCGCGCTTGTCCAGGGCGTGCGCCACGGCATGCCCCAGCCGCGCCAGGTCATCAGGCGCCGCACGAAACGTTCGCGTTGCCAAGTCATCAATTCTGGTGGCGGCGGGCGTTGCGATGAACAGCGGACTCCAGTCCTGTTGTGTTATGTCGCGGACGGGCGCATCGTTCCACTCCGGCACGTTTAGACTTTCGGCCAGTTTGATGCCCTTGCGGCGCGCTGCCTGCCGTAACGCCAGGGCCAGCCGCGGCCCGGTATTCGGCACATCCTCGCCCAGCACCAACACGGCGTCCGCCAATTCGACCTCGCGCAGCGTGGGCGTGCGCACCGGCCCGCGCTGCAGCACCTCCAGCGCAATGGAAATGAGTTCCGCCTGCCGGTCGGACAGCCCGCTATAGAAACGTTCCGGCCCGACCAGCGTACGCAGCGCGAAATTTGATTCCAGCGACGCCCGCGGCGAGCCGATCCCGATAGCTCGCTTCCGGTCCGTCAGCAACCGCCGCGCGCATTCCAACGCATCTTCTGCGGTTACCGTTTCCAAGAGCGCCCCGCTCGACTTGCGCATCAACGGTTGCCGGATGCGGCGCTGCGAGTTGACGAATTCGTAGCCGTACCGCCCGCGATCGCACAGGAAATAGCCGTTGACTTCGCCATTATAGCGATTGCGAATCCGCCGCAGCTCGCCATAGCGGGCGCCGGGTATGGTATTGCATCCCAGTCCACAATGGACGCAAATAGACGGCGCCGTTTCGAGGTCCCACTTGCGCGTATAGTGCCGGGACAGCGTCTTGTCCGTGAACACGCCCGTCGGGCACACCTCGACGAGGTTGCCGCTGAACTCGCTTTCGAGCACGCCGTCGCGCTCGCGCCCGAAGTACACTTCGTCGTGCCAGCCAAATACGCCGAAATCCCGCCCGCCCGCGTAATCGCAGTAGTAACGCACGCACCTATAGCACGCAATACAGCGGTTCATTTCGTGCGTGACAAATGGCCCCAAATCCTGGTTGCGGTGCGTGCGCTTGGCGAACCGGAACCGCCGGTGTACGTGCCCGGTCATGACCGTCATGTCCTGCAGATGGCACTCGCCGCCCTCGTCGCACACCGGACAATCGTGCGGGTGATTGGCCATGAGCAGTTCAATGACCGCGGCCCGGAACTCGCGCGCCTGCGGATCGTCAATGGAGACGCGCATGCCCTCCGTTACCGGCGTCATGCATGCCATCACGATCCTGCCGCGCTGGTCGCTCTCGTCCTTGAATAGCTTGACCGCGCATTGCCGGCACGCCCCCACCGAATGCAGCGCCGGATGCCAGCAAAAATACGGCAGGTCCAGACCCAGCGAAAGGCACGCGTGCAGCAGGTTGCGCCCCTCCGGCACATCGTAGGCCCGGCCATCCACGTAAATCCGCGGCATTCACGCTCTCCAGGGACAGCGCCGCTCGGCGATATGCCGCTCAAAATCGGCGCGATAGTACTTCAAGGCACTCTGCAGCGGCTCGACCGCCCCGGGCGCCAAAGCGCAGAACGTATGGCCCGGCCCCAGCCGCCAACATAGCTGTTCCAGAATTTCCAGATCACCGGGCGCGCCCTGGCCCTCCTCAAGGGCCCGCAGCAGCCGCGCCGCCCACGGCAACCCGTCGCGGCAGGGTGTGCACCAGCCGCACGACTCCTGGGCGAAGAACTCCTCCAAATTCTGCACCATTCCGACCGGGCAGGTGCGGTCGTCGAGCACGATCATCGTCCCGGTGCCCAACCGGCTGCCGGCCTTCTGCGGCGCGTCAAAGTCCATCGGCAAATCCAGATGATCGGCCGTCAGAAAGTCGGTCGACGCTCCGCCCGGCAACACGCCGCGAAACTGGTAGCCCTCGCGCATGCCGCCCGCGTGCTCTTCCAGTATCTCCCGCAACGGCGTGCCCATTGGCAATTCCCACAAGCCAGGCCGCTTGACGCGCCCGCTGACGCCGTACACCTTCGTCCCACCATCAGTAGTCAGGCTCAACTTGCGAAACCATTCCGCGCCATGATTCACTATATGTGGTACACAGCACAGCGTCTCGACATTGTTGACTACCGTCGGCGAGCCCCACAGCCCCACCATCTGTGGATATGGGGGCTTGGTGCGAGGGTTCGCCCGTTTCCCCTCCAGCGCATTCAGCAACCCGGTTTCCTCGCCGCACATATAGCGTCCGGCGCTACTATGGACGTGCAATTCCAGACTGTAGCCCGACCCCAGGATGTTCCGGCCCAAATAACCTGCGGCATACGCTTCGCGGATTGCGGCCTGCAAGCGCCGCGCCGCCAGATGATAGGCCCAGCGCAGGAAAATGTACGCCACATCCGCCTGGATCGCGTAGGCGCTGACGATCACCGCCTCCACCATCTGGTGCGGATCGCCCTCCAGCAACAGCCGGTCCTTGAACGTCCCCGGCTCCATCTCGTCGGCGTTGACTGCCAGAAAGCGCGGATGACGCGACCCTTCGAGCGGCGGCATAGCGCTCCACTTCACACCCGTCGGAAAGCCCGCTCCGCCGCGCCCGCGAAGCTTGGCGGCCTTCACCGTCTCCTGCACCGCCTGCGGCGTCATCTCTTTGATCGCCTTGCGCAGCGCCTGATAACCGCCGGCCCGCTCATAGCCGCGCAGGTCGAGCGGCTCCTCACCACGACGGATGTTCTTTGTAAGCGGCTTCTCCACGGCTCTCTCTACTTCGCGTAGCTTGCCAAAGCCTCGTCAATCTTCTCCGGCGTCAACTCGCCGTATAGTTGCTCGTCAATCATCATGGCCGGGGCGCGGTCGCAGGCGCCCAGGCACACCATAGGCAGCAGCGTAAACTTGCCATCCGCGGTGGTCTCGCCAAAGTCTATACCGAGCCGCGCCCGCAAGTGCTCGCGCAGTCCGGGGTATCCCATGATGTGGCAACTCACGCTATTGCAGATCAATATCACGTGCCGCCCGACCGGCTTGCGGAATATGAGATTGTAGAACGTCGCCACTTCGTCCAGCTCGGCCGGACTCATCTCCAGCAGCTCGGCCGTATCCCGCAGCGCCTCGTCCGAGACCCAGCCGCGATGCCGTTGCACGATCTTCAGAGCTTCCGGCGCAGCCCCGCGCTTCTGGTGATTATGCGCCAGCTCCTGCTCAATCTCGCGCTTCTCGATATCACTCAGCATCGGCGCCGGCCTCTAGCGATCCACGTCCGCGAGCACATAGTCAACACTTCCCAAGATAGCAACTAGGTCCGGTATCATGCGGCCGCGCGTCATCAGCGGCACCATCTGCAAATGCGGGAAAGAGGGTGTCCGGACGCGCGTACGGTAGCTCATCGTATTGCCATCGCTCACCAGATAAAAGCTGTAGGCGCCCTTGGTCCCTTCCGTGCGGAATGAGCATTCGCCCGGTGGAATCACGGGCCCCCAACTCACATTCAAAAAATGGTCTATGAGCGTCTCAATGTCATGCATGGTGTAGCGCTTTTGCGGCGGCGTGGTCAACGGATGGTCCGACTTGACCGGCCCGCCCGGCATATTGCGCAGACACTGCTCCATGATCCGCAAACTCTGCCGCATCTCCGCCACGCGCACCAGAGCCCGGTCATACATGTCGCCGCGCTCGCCCACCGGAATATCAAACTCAAATTGCTCATATCCCGAATACGGCTGCTTCTTACGAAAATCCCACTCAAAGCCGCACGCCCGTAGCATCGGCCCGGTCATCCCCCATTCAATGCCCTCGTCACGCGTGCAGGCGCCGATGCCTTGGGTGCGGGCCTTGAAAATCCGGTTCTGCAGGACGACTTTGTCGTACTCGCGCAGCCGCGGCGGCATGTAATCCAGAAATTCCCGCACCAACCGCTCCCAGCCTTGCGGCAAGTCGTCCGCCACTCCGCCAATGCGGAACCAGTTGGGGTGCATGCGCGCCCCGCAGATCGCTTCAATTATGGAGAACGCCCGCTCGCGATCGGTGAACATATAGAACACCGGCGACATCTGCCCGAGGTCCTGCGAGAACGTGCCATACCACACCAGGTGACTGATAATGCGGAACAGCTCCGAAAGCATGACCCGAATGACCTGGGCCCGCGGCGGCACCGTGATCCCGGCCAGCCGCTCGACCGCCAGCACATACGGCAAATTGTTCGTCACGCCCCCGAGATAGTCGATGCGATCAGTATAGGGAATATAACTGTGCCAGCTCTGCCGCTCCCCCATCTTCTCCTGCCCGCGGTGGTGATAGCCGATGTCCGGAACAACGTCGACGATCTCCTCACCATCGAGCTGCAACACCAGTCGCAATACGCCATGCGTTCCCGGGTGATGCGGACCCAGGTTCAGAAACATGAAGTCGCTCTGCTCGCTCTGCCGCTTCAGCCCCCACTCCTCCGGGTGAAACCGCAAGCGCTCCTGTTCGGCCGTCTCCTTCGCGTGCGACAGCAGAAATGGAGGCATGTCGGTGGCCCGGGCCGGATGATCCTTGCGCAGCGGATGGCCCACCCAGCCCGGCGGATTCAGAATACGCCGCAGATCCGGATGCCCCTCGAACCTGATCCCGAACATGTCCCACACTTCACGTTCGTACCAGTTCGCCGCCGGCCAAATGTCGGTGATTGTCTGTATTGTGGGCGAGTCGCCGTGCAGCGCCACCTTCAGGCGAATGTCCGCGTTCCGCTCAAATGAGAACAGGTGGTACACCACGCTGAAGTCCGGCCGCAACTGCTGATGCCCGTTCTTGCGGACGCGCTCATCGAGCGCCGTCAGGTCGTAGAGCATCCGGTATGGCTGCGGCGCGTCTGTTTTCAGCCAGCGCAGCACGTCGCGCACCCGCTGCGGCGTAATCCACAGCGTGGGTATGCCGTCCGCGGTGGACTGCGTGTCCACAATGGCGTCCGCGAACCGGCTTTCCAGTTCCGCGGCCACACCAGTTCCGGCCGGTCGAGTTGTCGGCACACTGCTCATCGTGCTTGACTCACACCTGATCCGGGTTGGGCAGTTCCGTCACTCGTTGCCGCTCCGCACGCTTGAGGTCGCGCATGATCGGCACCGGCGACCGCTCGACAGTTTGCGGCCCTACTACCCAACTGAGCGGCCGCTTCTCCGTACCCACCAGTCTCGTCAGCAGCAATAGCCCCTCCATAAACGTATCCGGCCGTGGCGGACAGCCCTGCACATACACGTCCACCGGCAGAAACTTGTCCACCCCCTGCACCACACTGTAAATGTCAAACATTCCGCCGGAATTGGCGCAGGACCCCATCGAGATCACCCAGCGCGGCGCCATCATCTGCTCATAAAGGCGTTGAATGACCGGGGCCATCTTGATGAATACCGTGCCGGCAA
>JAGPEO010000176.1 GCA_018056925.1 Phycisphaerae bacterium | reverse complement strand
ACCAGGTGCGTGCCGGACTCGTTGATCGGGCAGGGACCCGAGAACCAGGCCCCGGAGCCTTCGGAGTCATGGAACCAGCCGTGCCCGGTGCCCTGCACGACAGTCGAGCCGCGGAAGCGCGTGGCCCGGTCGTGTATGTGGAACGTCTGGCACAGGTCGCAACCGGCGGAGCCATCCACGTCGCTATCGCCCGAGGCCGTCCACAGGTGATAGTTCGCCGCGCCCGGGTTGGTGCGATTGGGCCCGAAGAAGTCGACCGGCAACATGCTATCAACCAGGATGATGTCGTCGGCGGTGTAGTAGGTCGGAGTGTAGGCGTCGGGTCCCGGCGCGCTGATGCGGCGGTAGGCGAACGCCACGCCCTCGCCGCCGCGGCTGTGTCCCACCCAGATGATCCGGTGCGAGTCAACGTGGCCCACGAGTGCGCCGCTGGCGATGGACGGTAACAGGTGGAAGAAGGCGTCGGTGTGCCCGCAGGTGGTCAGCGAAGCATATAGCCCGGAACTCGGGCCGGTGTTATTGCCGTGCGACATGACGATGAAGCCGTACGAGGCCATGTGGAAGCCGATGTGATCGTACCACTGGTAATTATGCCCGTTGCCGTGGCTGATCACGATCAGCGGCAGTTGGCCCATGCTGGCAATGTTCGTCGGGTAGTAGAGATCCTGGCCGGCAACGGTGGCAGGAATGCCGAAGATCGTGCCGACGTTGTAAAGCGTCTCCGTCACGGCCAACGGGCCGGCCGTGGTGGTGTCGTGGCATACGTACAACCCGGCTTCCCGCCCCAGGCCGTCGATGTAGTCGCCGCCGTCCAGCACGCCGTTCTGGTTCATGTCGACGATCATGTCATAGCCACGTCCCAGACCGGTGTTCGCGCCGGTGGCCGCTTGAAACACCGCCGCGCTCAGCTCGTTCGGCCCAGTGATCTGGAACGTGTTTTCCTGAATCGTGGTGCCGCCGAACGTCACGGTAGTTGGCCCACCGGCCGTTTCATCGACCAAAGCCGGATCAACTGCCCACTCGCCCGCGGACTTCTTCTCGACGATGTAAACATCGGCGCTCCGGCCAACGATCTCCGGGCGTAGCGTGGGATCGATCGCCATTTGGATCGGGGCGTTGACGTGGAAGGCCCGCACGTACTCGAAGTACGGATAAGCCGTCAGCGGATTTCCGGCCAATTCCATGGCGATCGGCGGCTCGGGCGTTGGGCAATCAGCCACTGTGCAATCCGCCCACTCCGGATGCCAGACGCCGTCGCAGCCGCTTTCGGTTGTAACCGCGCAGCCGCCAGCGGGGTTGCAGCAGGCGGCGGTCGGCGGTGCGCTTGTCAACAGTTGCACGAACGGGTCAATATCGAACACGTTGACTTCGCCGTCGTGGTTGGCGTCCGCCAACAGATAAGCACACGACGGAAACAGCGCGGCATATTCGACTGGATCCGTTAAAGCCAGAACGAACGGATCGATGTCAAACACGTTTACCGCGCCGTCGCAGTTCAAGTCGCCCGTCTCATAGGCGCGGGCCACGCCGGGGCAAGCCAAGAGGAGCCCCACAAACAAGAGATGCCAACAGTACTTCAAGCCAAGTCCTCCTTTTGTAAGTGACAAGTAAGCTCCTATCCCCTACCAGCTTCGCATCCGAAAGCCAGTACAACGTTAGGTCTTAGTATAACAGGCGGGCGACAGCCGGCCAAGCTAAATATCACTCCGGCGCCCGAAGCTGGACTATTTATCGGAGCCTTGCGCAGGGACGGCGACGATGCCGGTTATCGGGCAAAGCTTGCTTCCGCCCACGGCCATTGGACTACGCCCTGTGGGCCGCCCTAGCGCCGTCTCCAGCCCCACAGAACAGCGCCCAAGCCCAAGATCAGGAATGTGCCGGGCTCCGGGATCGTCAAGCCCGGTGCGGTTTGTGCGGGCGCCAGGCCGGGCGTTGCTATGTCGGCGGCAGCGTCGAGCACCAGCGGCGGCGGCGCGAACTGGCCGTCCTCGCTGACCTGGATGCCCGCCACCAACTGCGGCACCTGCAGTGCGATCTCATCAACAATCTGCCCAATGGCTGATCCGGGGGTCAGCGCTTGCAACTCGGTGGTATCAACGCCCAAGCTCGACAGCAACGCCACGAAGGCGTCAAAGAAGATATTGCCCTTGACGTTGATCGGGCCGATGTCGAAGTTCTCGGGCACGCTCTCCTGGGCCAACCCGTCGAGAAACAGCTCCGAATTGGTGTTGCTGATGTTGATCGATGCTTCGTAGAAGCCGAACTGGTTGATTTCCACGGCCTCCGCGATATTCAACGTTCCCGCGAGCGTAAAGTTCTGAATGCCGCTCTTGGCGCGCAGCGAATAGTTCAGGTTGTTCGCGGCGAAATTGGCGGTGCCGATCAGCGGACCGCGGTTGGTGTATCCGAAGGTAGCTTGCGTGGCGCCCTGTAACTCGATTTCGAAGTTGCCCAGGTCCAAAACTTCCGGCCGCCCCTGCGAGTCCAAGCCAAAGACGCGATTGAACTGCACATCGTAGCCCCGGCCGGGGCTGTTGCGCTGGATCTGCAGGCGCCCGCTGCGCTGGCCGTTGATGCGCGTGCCGTCCGACGCGGTCAATAACGGAAACCCGCTTGGTGTAGATAGGATGTAGAGACCCTGGTAAATGTCTTGGTACAGCCCGGCCCAAACCGGCGTCGCCGCCCACACGCACGCGATCATGGCCGCGCAGCATGCCGCTCGCTTCATCGGACTTCCTCCGGCGGATTCGGCCGCCGCTGGCTCTTCCTGTCCACGCTTCGGCTGGCGCTCCGTGCCTGACCGGCTGGTCCAGCGGCCGCGCCGCGCGGATCGTAGCACAAAGCCTCGCGGCGTCAACGGTTTTCATCGGTGAGTCCCTCGCCGGTCTAAACGAACAAGCTCCGATATGTAGATTTGCAAACCCAAGGCGTCGCCTGTTGTCCAACAATGTGTATAATGTGCGGCGAGATTAATGCTGGGGGAACTGGATTTATCAGACTTCCAGTCGCTCCGATCAGCGGCGGCAGCAGGTGGATTGAATGGCAGGAAAGCAGCTTGGGAAGACCGGAGTCCTTCTAAGTGCTATTCTAATGCCCCTTTTTCCAGCTTACGCCGCGCCTCCCGAGCCCGAAACTCAGCCCGCTACCGCACCCGCTACCGCTCCCGCTACAAGAATTGCCGATCAGCAACGTCTCGAAGACTTCCTCATGCTGATCCAGGGGCCAAACTTGCCGTTGGCTGCGCGCCGAACCGGTGCGCGAGAATTGCTCCGGCTTGGCTGGCCCGAAACCGTCAATCGTCTTGCCGGCGTTTTGGCGAGCGAAAACAAGCCGGCACGCTTGGCCGTCGCCCTGGCGCTGGCAGATGTTCCGGATCCCCATGACGCTTACATCGAGCCGCTCATCTCGATGTTGGCCGACCCGGATGCCGATTTGCGTCACGCTGCGGCCGCGGCTTTGGCGGGCTATCGCGATAGCGGCGTCTCGGCGCGCTTGCGGGACATGATGCTGGACGTTTCGCAGCCGGCGGTGCTGCGTTTGGCTGCCGTTGAGGCGCTAGGGGCGATAAATAAGCGCTCCGCCGTGGCGGCTTTGGTCGAGGCCGTCGCGCTGCCCGACTCTTCGATCGCGCAGCCCGCTCTGGAAGCACTCGAGCGCAGCACGGCCATGGATTTCGGAGGCGATGCCGGGCGGGCCCTGGCGTGGTGGGAGCAAAGCCAGAATGAGCCGTTGCCTGACTGGCAACAAGGTCAGATTGATCGGCTGGTGCGCAGATCGCGTGAGCTGGAGCAGGACTTGCGTGAGTTGGAGCTGCGCCTGGTTGAGTCTTACCGCGCCGATTACATCCGCACTCCGGAAGCGGAGCGCGGGCCACTGCTGCAGAGTTACTTAAAAGACCCATCCGCGTTGGTTCGGCTGCTTGGATTGGAGCTCGTTCAGCGGCAGCTTGGAGAGGGCAAACCCCTGCCGGCGGACGCGGCGGCGCCCGTGCGCGAATTGACCCGTGAACTGCTGAGCGATGCCGATCCGGCCGTGCGCGTCGCCGCGGTTCAGACGGTGGCCCGGTTCCGCGATGCAGCGGATGCGGAGCGGTTCCTGAGCGCGTTGGCAGTTGAACGCCGGGCGAATGTCTGCCAGGCTCTCGTGAACGGGCTGGGCTACGTTGGGAGTGGCGAAGCGTGCGAGACGCTCCTCAATATCGTGCGTTCGCAGGACAATCCGGCGCGTGCCGAAGCGGTTGCGGCACTGGGGCGGCAAGCGGAGCGTGGCGTGCTGGGGGCGGCGGAGCGTGACGCGATTGCAGATGAACTACTGAAGTTATTCGCAGAGACGCCGCCGGCGCAGGCGGCACTGCGGGAACGCGTATTGTGGGCCATGGCGCAAATCGCTGACCCGGCCTTCGCTACCGCGTTTTCACAGGCCTTGTGCGAGCGTGAAGCGCCGCTCGTGCGACAGG
The DNA here is from genome assembly GCA_018056925.1 of Phycisphaerae bacterium. GTDB lineage: Bacteria > Planctomycetota > Phycisphaerae > UBA1845 > Fen-1342 > JAAYXS01. The sequence continues at coordinate 3,403 of JAGPEO010000176.1, read as the reverse complement.
CGGCGGCCCGCGGGATCGCGGCCGTAAAAGCACAAATTGAAGCTTTGATTCCGGTTACGCGCGACGCGGACCTGACCGTACGCCGCACCGCGGTCGAATCGCTGGCGGACTGCGCCTGCACGGACGAGCACTTGGCGGCCCTCTGGGAACGCCTGGCGCCGAGCAGCGAGCCGGATGCGACCATTCGACGGATCTCCTGGCAGGCGTCCGTGAAGTTGCTATCCGGGCGATCGGTGGCGGAGGTGGAAGGCTGGCTCGGGCGGCTGCCGGATACCGAAGAACGCGACGCACAGGTTGATGAATTGCTGGCGGTGCTGGAGGCCTCGTTGGCGAAGGTTCCGGAGGGCTTGCGTGAGCTGGGACGCGTCTGGACCCGTGTTGGCGCGCAGCGCGCGGCGCAGAACAAAATCGACGCGGCCATCGCCGCCTACCTGGCCGCAGTGCGCGATTTGCGGATGAGCCAAGCGCCCGAACTGACTGAAGCAGCGCAGGCTGTGCTGCGGATATCGTTGCTCAACGAGCGGTACAACGAGTCACTGGCGTCGGCCTTGGCTAAGGGCAGCCCGGCCCTGGACGGCGGCGCGCTGTGGGCAGCGGTTCGTCCGGAGCTGGCGGCGCGCCTGAACGCGGGCGGCGCCCAGCAAGTCATTCAAATGCTCTCCAGCCTGCGCCAACACCCTCCCGCCGCCTTCTCCGAAGAAATCGCGAACGATATGAGCGCCCTGTTGGCTCAAGCGCAAGCGCCTCCAGCTTCTGCGCCGGCATCAGCACCGGCGTCGGCGCCGGCCACGCAAGCCGCCCAAACACAGCCGGAAAACGCCGGTCCGTAGCGGCCGAGTAGAAGCCGGCCGCTGCGCTGGCTGCAAGGCTCGCGCGCTATCCGGCGCTGTCCCCGATCCCCAGCTCCTTGCGAATTCGGTCCAGCACGCCGTTCACGAAGGCCGGGGAGTCTTCGCTGCCAAACTCGCGGGCCAGTTCGACCGCTTCATTGATAACCACTTCGGGCGGCGTGTCCGGTTGCGCGAGCAGTTCGTGCAGCCCCATGCGCAGAATATTGCGGTCGACCGGAGGCATGCGGGAGAGGCTCCAGTCGGCGACGGCTTGCCTCAGGAGCTGATCGTAACGGTCGCGACTCTGCCACGCGCCGCGGGCCAGATCGCGCGCAAAGCACAGATTGCTCACCCCTGGCGAGCGGGCGATACCCAAGTCGGCGTAAGTCTGCGAGTCATGCAGGAAAGACTCGAGTTGTTCGTTAAAACCCTCGCCCAGGGAATCGAACAAGCACAACGCCTGAAGGGCCAAAGCGCGGGCATGTGAACGTTGCGTGTGTTTAGGACGCGGGCGGCGCGGCATGGACATAAATGCTAGCTTGATCAGCCAAAATAATGGTCAATAGCGGATTGTATTCCGTCCCGTGCGGCCGCCCTGACCCTGGTTTACCGGTCATCCGCACAGCGATTTCCTGGCGTTTGCGCCGTGGAGGGACACGCGATTCGGTCGGTTTTAGGCTGCGCACCCGAAAGCGACCAACACTCATTTCAGCGATGACAGTTGCGGCAGCAGGTTGGCCATCTCGATCGCGGCCAGTGCGGCGTCCGCGCCCTTGTTGCCGGCCTTGGTTCCAGCACGGTCGATGGCCTGCTCCAGGTTGTCGGCCGTGATGATGCCGAAAGTGATCGGCACGCCCGTGCTCAGCGACACCTGCGCGATGCCCTTGGCGACCTCAGCCGCGACGTACTCGAAATGCGGCGTCTGCCCGCGGATCACGCAACCCAGGCACAGGATGGCGGCATATACGCCGGTTCCGGCCAGCCGCTGCGCGGCGAGCGGTATCTCCCACGCCCCGGGAACCCAGACCCGCAGCAGATTGCCAGGTTCCGCGCCATGCCGGACCAGGGCGTCGATCGCCCCGTCGAGCAGGCGCGAAGTGATGAATTCGTTCCAGCGGCTCACCACGATTGCAAACTTATGTGGGGCCGCTTCCAGCCGGGCGGAAATCGTGTCTGCCATCACACTTACTCGTGTTCCGTGCCTCGTCTCATGTAGGGCGTCAGTCTACCCTCGCGACCGCTGGATGGAAACGGGCGCCTCGCCAGGAGGCGCGCGGAGGGAGCGAGAGAGCCGCTTTGCAGCAGCAACGACTCTCCTATGCTCATTCCACCGTCACGCTCTTGGCCAAGTTGCGCGGTTTGTCCACGTCACAGCCGCGCCGCACGGCTGCATGGTACGCAAGCAATTGCAGCGGAATCACGGTTACGAACGGTTGCAGCGGTTCGGGGACCTTCGGGACGTAGAGGACGTCGTCCGCCAAGCGCGGCATCAGGTCATCGCCTTCGGTGGCCACGGCAATGACGCGGCCGCCGCGGCTGCGCACCTCTTCTATGTTGCTGACGACCTTTTCGTACAAGTGGTCGCGCGGAGCGATCACCACCACCGGCATGTCCTCGGTGATCAGGGCGATGGGGCCGTGCTTCATTTCGGCGGCCGGCAGGCCCTCGGCGTGAACGTAGCTGATTTCTTTCAGCTTCAGGGCGCCTTCGAGGGCGACCGGGTACTGAAGACCGCGGCCCAGGTAGAGCCAGTTGTTGGCTTTAGCATAACGGGCGGCGATTTCGCGCGTCTGGTTCGATAGCGTCAGCGTGCGCTCGATCGCGGCCGGAATTTCGTTTAGGGCGATCAAATAATCCTGGCATTCGCGGTGACCCATGTGGCGGCGGCGGGCCAGGTAGGCGGCCATCATCGAGAGGACGGCAAGCTGGCCGGTGAAAGCCTTGGTGGAAGCGACGCCGATTTCAGGCCCTACGTGCAGATACACCCCGGCATCCGTTTCGCGGGCGATGGTTGAGCCGACCGCATTCACGATTCCCAGGGCCAAGGCGCCACGCTCGCGAGCCTCGCGCACGGCCGCGAGCGTATCCGCGGTTTCGCCGCTTTGGGAAATCGCGATCACGACCGTGTTGTCCGTCAAAATGGGGTTGCGATAGCGAAACTCGCTGCCGTATTCAACTTCGCAGGGGATGCGGGCCAGCTCTTCAAAGAGGTACTCGCCGACGAGAGCCGCGTGCCAGGCCGTGCCGCAGGCCGTGAGGATGATGCGTTTGGCGCGCACCAGTTCGCGGGCGACGCCGTTCAAACCGCCAAGAACGACGCGGCCTTCGGCGGTGTCGATGCGGCCGCGCAGGCAATTACGCAGGGATTCGGGCTGCTCGAAGATTTCCTTGGCCATGAAATGTTCGTGGCCGTTCAGCTCGAGTTGCGTCAGGGTCCACTCGATCGCCGAGACTTCCTTGGTGACCGGAGCCGCGTCGAGCGTCATGGTGCGGAAGGTGCCGTCGCGACGGACCACGGCAATTTCGTTGTCTTCAAGATAGATGACCTGCGGCGTGTGCTGAACGATGGCGGA
>JAGPEO010000175.1 GCA_018056925.1 Phycisphaerae bacterium | reverse complement strand
ACGCGCCGTCGCGTACGCGACCTGCAACACCTTCCGTGGCGATTTGGTGGTCTTCATCCCCCATCGTGTACCACAACCTCGTCTTTGGCGCTACCCCTAACAAATGTTAGGGTTTTCTACACAGCAGGACGCAGCTAGTTTTTGCGCTGTGCCTTCGCTGATAGGTCCTGCCTTTTGCCCACCCCCCGCTATTGGCGCGCAACCACGCACAATCCGCGCATTCCGGCTCAAAGCTGCTACCTCAGGGCTGATAGCTTCATAGAATCTCTAGCAGAACCGCGCCCGCGCGCAGAAAGGTCCCGCGTGAATATGTCATTCTTAAATCCCGCCCTCCGCCCCCTACTTTCTGGCAACCTGCCCCTGGCGCAAGCCAAACGCCGATGTTATCGGCCAAACCCGCAACCGCTTGGCAATCTGGCAAACTGGCGTTCCGGCCCCCGCGCCCTTATCACCCAATCACTTTATCACTTTATCACCCTTGTCCTCGGCCTGGCCGCCTTAACCCTGCTGTCTCGTCGCAAATTTATCGGCACATTATCAAAATCGAGTGCACAATGCATGAGCACCTGCGCATCTGCCCCTGGCGCTTCCCCACACCACGTTTTTATCAGACACATGATCACCTGCTTGATCACCTGCCCCATGAACCCGCCGGAATGCCAATTCTGTCGAACCGCCTTGATCACCGACTCGCACTGCGAATCTCACGTTTTATGAGATTCGATAGCTTGATCCTTACATCCCTTGATCCCTGTTCACCGGTTGAATCCACGCGCCATGGCTCCTCCGCCTCCCGCCCTTGTTGCCTCGCCGCCTGCTCTTCGTAATCATCTATGGCGGAACCCCCGTTACGCCCAGCGGACGGGCTGTCTACGCCCAGGAGACGGGCTATGTCTGTAATCCAGGAGAAAGTTAAGCGCGCACGCCAGCGCCTGATGGCCAATGTAATATTCGACCAGGCCGCACTTGCCATCCTGATCGCCACCGGCCTGTGGGTTCTCGTCTTCCTGGTCGAACGCGCCTTCGTCCTTCACATTCCGGTCTGGACCAGCGCCTGGCTCGCCGTCGCCCTGGCCGCCCCGATAACCGCTATCGCCACCTATTACCGCCGCGTCAGCCGCTTGCAGGCCGCCGCCGTCGTCGACCAGGCCGCCGGCCTGAAGGAGCGCCTCAGCACCGCCGTCGCACTCGGCCCAGCCGCCAGCAACGACCCCTTCGCCCACCTGGCCCTCGCCGATGCCGAGAAGAAGGCCGCCGCCGTCCACGTGCCCGTGCATGTGCGACTGCGCGCTCCCGCGCTGTGGCCTTGGACCACGGCCGCCGTCATCGCCGCCGTCATCCTGGCCTTCACGATGCCCGAGCTCAACCTGCTGGCCGGCGCCAAAGACAAGGAAAACGAGGAACAGCTCAGCCAGGCCATGGCCGAGCAACAAGCCATCCGCCAGGAGCTCGAGGTCCACCTGAACAAGTTCAAGGAGATGGCCGAGAACAACCCGGCCTTGAAAGACATCGCGGCCGACCTCGAGCCGCTTCAAATGGCCGAGCAGCCGGCCGGCACGCCCGAGGACGTCCGCCGCGAGGCCGCCCAGAAGATCGACAACGTAACCGACCGCCTGGCGGCCCGGCAAAACGATCCCGCGCTCGAAAGCCTGCGCGAGACGCAGCGCTTGCTCTCACGTCTCGAGCCGCAGGCCCGTCAGGACCCCGGCGCACAGCTCTCGCAATCGCTGGCGCGGAGCGACTTCGCAGGCGCGCGCAAGGCGCTCGAAGAACTGAAACGGCGGTTAGAAGAAGTCGCCCGCACCGGCCAGGCCGACGCGCAGATGCTCGCGCAGATGCAACAGCAGCTACAAAGCCTGGGCGAGCAACTCGCCCAACTCGGCGACGACTCCTACCTGCAAAAAGAGCTGGAGAAGAAAGCCGGGCTGTCCGAGGCCGAGGCCCAAAAGCTGCTGGATCAGCTCTCAAAGATGGATCTCAAGGAAGCCGCCAAGGAGCTTGAGCGGCAGTTGTCTAAGAAGGGCCTGTCGCAACAGCAGATCCGCGACCTGGTCAAAAAATTCCAGCAAAAACAGCAAGCCCGCAAACGCTGCCAGAACATGGGCCGATGCCTCGCGCGGGCCTCCGCGGCCTTGCAGCAGGCCTGCCGGGGAGGCGGGAACTGCAGCGGCGGGGCCTGCGCCGCCTGCGCCGCACTCGGCGACGCGGCCTGCCAGCTTTCTGAGCTGGAAATGTCAGAACAATTGCTCAACGAACTCGAAGCCCAAATCGCCGGCTTGCGCAAGGTGCGTGAATCGGTCTGCAGCGGCGGCGGCGGCGCAGGCTGCAACATCGGAAATCAGGGCTCGAGATACGGCCTCGGCCCTGCCGGCATGGCTGCCCGGGAGCACCGGCAGTACCCGCTCGACTCCACCAAGGCCAGCTCGAGCATACAGAAGGGCACGCTCGTCGGGCAGATGCTGGTTGACGGCCAGCAGATGCTCGGCCAAGCCACCGCCGAGGCGCGCGAAGCCGTCAACTCCGCACAGCGCGACGCGCAGGACGCCATCGATCGCGACGAGGTCCCGCGCCAATACCACGGCGCGGTCCAGCAGTATTTTCTCCGCCTGGCCGGGTTGATAAATCGCGACAGGCCGCCCGCCGCCACTCAACGTAGCCAGCCCGAAAACCCGTAACACGCCAGCCCGACCCGCCGCGCGCTTTCGCCCCGTCTCATACCCCGGTAGACTGAGGTTTGCGCGTCGCCGCGCAACATGCAGACGAGCGCTAACCACCGACGCAAAACGGCCATGAGAATTAACCTCCCCAATCAGATTACGCTCGGGCGGCTGCTCCTGGCCGCGATCTTTTTCGTGCTGCTCTCGCTTTTTAACGCCTCCGACGCGGACAACCTGCGCTGGCTGATTGTCGTCAGTTTCTGGATCTTCGTCGTCGCGGCAATCAGCGACATCCTGGACGGCTTTTTGGCCCGCTGGCTCAAGCAGGAAACGCCCTTCGGACGCGTCGTCGACCCCATCGTCGACAAAGTCATGATCTGCGGCGCGTTCGTCTTCTTTGCCAGCCCCAAGTTTTACGTCCCTGGCGTGGACGGCGCCCCCGGCGATTACATCACCGACGTCAAACCCTGGATGGCCGTCGTCATCCTGTCGCGTGAGCTGGCCGTTTCCGGCATCCGCGCCCACGCCGAAGCCGGCGGCGAGAAGTTCGCCGCGCTCTGGGCCGGCAAGCTGAAGATGTTCGTCCAATCGGTAACCGCACTGGTGATCTTGGCCGAGATAGGCTGGAATCTGAAAGGTGTGCGGCCGGTGAGCACCGCTTTGGTCTGGCTGACGGTGATCATTACCGTGCTCTCGATTATCAGCTATCTGCGCCGCGCACACAGTTTCCTTCTCTCCAGCGCCGCGCTGGGTGCAACCAGCGCGACGCCGCCGAAAGTTGAAACCCCGCCTTCGCAGCCTGAGTTGCCGTCTTCCACTAATCGCTCGCCCGGAGCCGCAGTTTGAGGACCACGGTGCCACCACGGCTTAAGACTGCGGAGCTTATCAAGACCGCGTGCATCACGGTGCTCGGCAGCGGCTATCTCTGGCCGCCGGGCACGTGGGGCTCGGCCGTGGGCGCGTTGGCATTCGTCGTCATCTGGTGGCTGAACGGCCTGGCCGCGGGCCCACAGTGGACAGTAGACCTGATCGTCGTAGCGGGCGTGCTCGTGAGCTCGGTCATGTCCGTAATCTGGGGCGAATGGGCGATTCAGCGCTTCGGCCGCGCCGACCCACGCCAGTTCGTCCTCGACGAATTCGCCGGCCAGTGGGTGGCCCTGCTCGCTGTGCCGCTGGCACTCGCCGCCACGCCCGCCGCCCTGGCCGCAGTCGTGTTTGGCCAGTTCTTTTTTTTCCGCATTGCCGACGTCATAAAGCCGCCGCCGGCTCGCCAACTCGAGAAGCTGCCGGCCGGCTGGGGCATATTGCTGGACGACCTCATGGCCGGCGTTTACGCCAACGTCGCCGGACAACTGTTGTGGCGGGCGACGCCGCTTGCATCCTGGTTAACGCAGCAAACCGCGACCGCGTAACTCCACTGCGAAGGGCAATAAATGGATGCGTTGAACACGGTCGTCCTGGGCATCATTGAGGGCCTGACTGAGTTCCTGCCCGTCTCCAGCACCGGGCACATGGTGATCGCCATGCCGCTGCTGGGCGTCCAAGCCGACCGCCCGCCCTGGAACACGCTCCTGTGGGTTTCGCAATTTGCGGCTATTCTGGCCGTTATCCTCTACTTCTGGCGCGACCTCTGGACCCGCACGTTCAACCCCCGTTCCTGGTCGTGGCGCCAACACATACTCGTCAAGCTGTTCTTCGCCATGGTGCCGACGGTCGTGCTGGCGCTGCTGTTCAAGAAGCGGCTTGATCCGCTTGAACAAATGCCGCTGGCCGTCGCCGCCGCACTGATCGTCGGCGCCGGACTCATTGAGCTGATTGACCGCCGCTACCGCCGCGAGGGCTCGCAGAACCTCGAAGACGTCACGCTTTCGCAGGCCTTCTTCATCGGCCTGATTCAATGCGTCAGCATGGTTCCCGGCGTCTCGCGGGCCGCCGCCACCATCATGGGGGGCATGGCGCTCGGCCTGACGCCGCGCGTGGCGACCGAGTTCTCCTTCTACCTGGCGATTCCCACGATGTTGGGCGCGGCGCTCAAGACCCTGCACGACCACCGCGATGAACTGACCGGCAACAACGCCGGCCTGATTGTGCTCGGCTCGGCCGTCTCATTCGTGGTCGCCCTGCTGGTCGTGGCGGCCTTTCTGGAATACGTGAAACGCTACCGCTTTACCCCCTTTGCCGTGTATCGCGTCGTGCTGGGCATCGTCGTAATCGGGTTGTACATGAACGGCGGCTTCCGCGTGCGACTGCCGCAGGAGCGCCCGCAGGTCTTGCCCGAGCAGGCCGCCCGCTACGCGCCGCTGGCCGCCAACGGAGCGATCTTCGTCCAGAACAGCCACATGACCGGCGCGGCCAGCAGCGGCGAATCGAGCACATCCAGCACGCCGCCGAATCCGGGAATGCTGTTACCCGAATCTTTGAGCGCGGCGTCACGTTTCAGTAGTGACTCGCATAAGTCGCCCAGCACCGACAGACCGGCCATCAGCAGACCGAAAACCAGCAGCGTGAAAAGCGCCGCTATCCCGCCCGGCAAGCGCAGCGTGCCGGAGCCGTATAGGCCATAGCCAACGCCGATCGCGAACGCGGTCGCAACGATGATTCCTCCGGCGAAACCCTCCCAGGTCTTCTTCGGGCTGAGCCATTCGATCAGCTTGTGCCGGCCCGTTGCCATCCCGGTGAAATACGCGCCGATGTCCGTCACCTTCACGACGAAGACGGAGTACAGCAGCAGAATCGCCCCGCTTTCGCCGCCCACGTCCATCCGCAGCCGCGTAAAGAATTGAGCCAGCCCCCCCAGATAAAGCACGATCAACAGCGTGGCGCCTAAGTTCCCAAATACCTTCGTAGTCCGATACCGGACCGCCTGGTGCAGAAAGGCCAGCCCCACCACCAGCGCCAGCACCAGCATCTCCCACCCCCCATTGGCGCCGCGATCCGCTCCGCTGTTAAACGCGAAGTACGGCAGAACCGCCAGCGCGACGCTACCCACCTGAGCCAGCGTCCGGCTCGGCCGATATCCGCAAGCTTCCGCGAACATCGTCAGCTCGCGCGCCGCCAGCCAGATCAACACCCCCACCAGAGCCGTCGAGATCGCCCCGTTTCCCGCCCAGCGGCCCAGCGTCGATTCCGGCGTCCGCGCGGCCAGCCATCCATCAACGAGCAGCAGCCCCACGAACGCAGCCGCCATCAGAACGCCGAATGTAATTCTCAGCTTGAGCACGGCCCCTCGCGCCTGGGCCTTTTCTGGACCAACCCGCGTTGTCACGCTTGCCCGCCGCGATCCGCCGGGCGAGCCGGCGCCGCATCCAACACCGCCCCAAAGCGCCGCTCACGCTGCCCGTACGCACGCAGCGCTTCGTACAAGTCCGGCGGCCGAAAATCTGGCCACAGCACCGGCGTAACATAAAGCTCGGCGTAGCTGATCTGCCAGAGCAGGAAGTTGCTGATCCGCATTTCGCCCGCCGTGCGTATCAGCAGGTCCGGATCGGGCAACCCGGCCGTGTAGAGCCCGTCCGAGATCGTCTGCTCGGTGATGTCTTCAGGCTTCAGCTCGCCGCGCTGCACTCGTCCGGCGATCGACCGCACGCAGTCGATAATCTCCGCCCGCGAGCCGTAATTCAGCGCCAGGCACAGCGTCATCCGCTGGTTGCCGCGCGTCAGCTCCATCGTACGCTCGAGTTCGCTCAGAACGGCCGACGGCAACCCGCTGCGCCGCCCGACCTGCAACAGGCGGATGTCGTTATCCATCAGTTCCGGACGCTTGGCGGCCAGGTACTCCGCGTAGAGCGCCATGAGCGCCGTTACTTCGTCCTGCGGCCGCTTCCAGTTCTCCAGGCTGAAGCTGTAAAGCGTCAGCACTTGCACGCCGAGCCGCGCGCAAGACTCGACAATTGCCCGCACGGCCTGGGCCCCCTGGCGATGACCTTCAATCCGCGGCAGTCCGCGCTGCCGCGCCCACCGCCCGTTGCCGTCCATGATGATGGCGACGTGCCGCGGCAGAGCTTCAGGCGACAAGCCCAGCACTTCACGCGGATCCAGGGGCGGCATGGTGGGCATAATCGCTACTTGCCTTCCGTGACGTTTGTCATTCGGCCTTTGATCGTCAGTTGTCTTCCAAAATGATCGTCTGATCACGAGCCGGACCGACACTGATGATCCGCACCGGAGTCTCCAGCCGGGCGCTGATGAATTCCACGTAGCGCCGCGCCTCGTCCGGCAGCTTGGAGAACTCGCGGCAGTCACCGATTTCGCCGCTCCAGCCGGGCAGCGTCTCGTAGACCGGCTCCGCTTCTTCGAGACTATACACGTCGGCCGGAAAGTCGTTCACAATCTTCTTACCGATACGGTAACCGACGCAGACCCGCAGCTCGCGCATGCCGGACAAGGTATCCAAGTGCATGATGGCCAGGTGCGTCGGTCCGCATACTCTGGCTGCATAAGCGGTCGCCACCGCGTCGAACCAGCCGCAGCGCCGCGGGCGGCCGGTGGTCGTGCCGTACTCGCCGCCGCGCTCCCGAATGATGTCGCCTACTTCGCCGGCTTGCTCCGTCGGAAACGGGCCGCGCCCCACACGCGTCGTGTACGCCTTCGCCACACCCAGAATGCTGTTGGCAGCGCTCGCTGGCACGCCCGCCCCCGCGGCGAAGTTGGTCGTGCTGGAACTTGTCACGAACGGGTACGTACCGTGATCCACGTCGAGCAGTGTGCCCTGCGCGCCCTCGAACAGTACGCGCTTGCCCTGCCGGATCAGCCCGTTCAGCAGTGCCGTCGCATCGCACATGAACGGTCGAAGCTGCTCGCCGAAAGCCAGGTATTCGGCCGCGATCGCGTTTGCGTCGAACGTCTCGCGACACTCATAAACGGCCCGGAACAGGGCGTTCTTATAAGCGCAGGTCGCCAGGATGCGTTCCCGCAGCCCTGCCGGCCGACATAGCTCGCACACGCGAATCCCCCAGCGCCGCCCAGCCTTGTCTGCGTAGCACGGCCCGATGCCTCGGGCGGTCGTGCCGATCTTGTCGCCCGCCCGGGCCGCGCCTTCGGCAATGACGTCTTCCCGCCGGTGCCAGGGGAAAACCAGGTGGGCCCGGTCGCTGATCCGCAGATTGTCGCCGTCGAGCCGTACGCCACGTTGTCGCAGCGATTCGATTTCTCCCAGCAACGCGGCCGGATCAATGACCGCCCCGCTGGCGATGATGTTCATTACCCCCTCGCGCAGCACTCCGCTGGGCACCTGGTGCAGGGCGAAGCGGTCGCTGT
>JAGPEO010000174.1:3128-7982 GCA_018056925.1 Phycisphaerae bacterium | reverse complement strand
ATTCGCAAAAAAGTCACCGATGGCGACCTGCTGGACGGCGTGCGCGAGGTCTACAAGGCCGGCTGGAACAAGCTCAAGCTCTATTTCATGGCCGGCTTTCCCGGCGAGCGGCCGGACGACATCGACGGAATTTTCGAGCTGAGCAAAGCCATCGCGGACGAGCGGCGCCGCAGCCTCGGCAAACCGCCGGGCATTGTCACGGTGTCGGTTGGCTGGCTGGTGCCCAAGCCGTTCACGCCGCTGCAATGGGCGGCTCAGCCGCGCGTCGAGTACTTCCACGGGGTGCGGCGCCGGCTGCGCGAGTTGAGCCGCGGCGGGCCGAAGTACGTGAAGCTTCGCACGCACGATCCGGAGCGTTCGATTCTGGAAGGGGTCTTCTCGCGCGGCGACCGCCGTCTGTGCGCCGTGGTTTACGAAGCCTGGCGGCGCGGGGCGCGCTTCGACGGCTGGGACGACACGTTTGACGACCGCATCTGGCAGCAAGCCTACGCCGCCACCGGAGTCGATCCGGCCTGGTATGCCCACCGCGAGCGGCCCTTCGACGAACTGCTGCCCTGGGACCACATCGGCCAGCACCTGCCGCGCGCGTACCTCGAAAACGTTTATAAGAATCTGGTCGCCGCTCTCTCGACGCCGTAGGGTGTGTCTTCGGCGCGTTGGTTAACCGCGCGCCGTCGACGCACTTTTGCGGATCATGACTCACGCGAGACTGTTGAATTGAGATGCCGAACGGCCGCCGGATCACCAGCCACCCGGCGCAACGTGCCGAATACCCGCTTCGTCTCGCGCAGCGCCGCCGCTGAAAATTTCGCGAAGTCGCCGGCAATCTGCCGCGCCCGCTCAAGTACTTCAGCGTCGGCGACGACCTCGTCTATCAGCCCCATTGCGACGGCCTCGCTGGCCGAGACGGCACGCCCGGTCAGGACCAGGTGACGCGCTCGCCGCTCGCCCACCCAGCGGCACAGATAGCTCATGACAATCGGCGCGACCAGGCCACGCTTTATGCCGGGATATGCAATCCACGCCCCAGCCGCGGAGATCGCCACGTCACAAACCGAGGCCAGCGCCGCACCGCCCGCCACGGCCGGCCCGTTCACTGCGGCGATCACCGGCTTCGCCAAGTTCTCGATGGTTTCGAATAACGTCAGCAGGGGCGCGTTGTCGACGTTCTGCCCGGCCGCTGCGACTTCGTTGAGGTCCAGCCCGGCGCAGAATGCCGGCGGCGCGCCCGTGACGATAACGGCGCGGAGCGCGGCGTCTTTCGCCGCTTTGTTCAGCTCGGCCGTCAGCTCGAGGACAAGCGTGTGCGAGAGGGCGTTGCGCACGGCCGGCCGGTTAAGCAGCAGTTCAATGTGCTGCGGCCGGCGGGTGACTTGGAGTTCACTGCTCATGGCATGCGTCCCACGTTGAGTCCGGCGGCTAGGTCTTCGCTCTCCTGCCAGGAGAACACGTCGGCGATCCAGATCTCGCCGCTGGCAACGGGACGGTCGATGTACGGCGCGCAGGTCAGTCGGCCATTGATCAGCACGGCCAGGCGCGGCGGCGTTTTCGCGGTTGGTGCGTGATCGGACGCCATAGGACGAGCGTTAGCGCGCGTCACGGCGGCGCGCGTCAGCGCCTCAAGCGCCCGCCGGCCGGTGTAATTGAACACGAGCTGCAACATATGACGCTCCTGGCTGTGCAACGCGCGAGCCACTTCGAGGTCGGAGCGGTCTAATTCGACGACCGGCGCGACGTAGACCTGCTCGCCAAGCCGGCTGGTCATTCGTTGATGGCCGGGCTGCTCATCGTCGTAAGCCAGGTGAATAGCGAACGTCACGGGCCGCGGGGCGGGATCGGGTTCGGCCGACTCAGCCAGGTTCATTCGGGCGGCGGCGCAGCCGCCGAGCGTGCCAAGAGCCAGCATCACGCTGCATGCCAGGGTGACCCGCCGTAGCGTCGGCCCCCCGTGGGCGACATTCCCGATCAGCGTCATTTCAACAACCCCCGTTCGCGGAGCAGATCGTCCAAGGCTGCCAACGCCGCGTCGCGCGTAAGCAATTCCAGATCCAACTGCCGCGTGTACAGGGCGTCCAAAACCTCCTTGTACACCGGCCCCGGCGGAATGCCGCGCGCCGTCAGGTCGTCGCCCGTCACCAGCGGCGGCGGCTGGACGGCTTCGGGCGGAATCGCCGCCAGCCGGGCTTGCAGCGCGTCGGGCCACGCTGCGGCCGCGGGGTCGCCCGCCCAGCGTGCCAGTGCCAATTGCCGCAAATCGCCGAAGGCCCGGTGCGCCATCAGCCGCTTGAGTTTCGACAGCGGGATCGAGGCGGGATCGTCCAGGTCGCGTTGATGTTCAACCAGCCAGGCTACGTCCTCGCGCTCGTCGTTCGAGAACGTGAGCGCCCGCGCGATGTTGTGAATGTCGGGCACGGGCCGGTCCAGAACCAGCACCGCGAAAGCTAGCTCAAAGCGCGCCTCGGCCGGCAAACGCGCCAGCAGCGCTTTGGCGGCCGCGATTTGCTGCTCTGACCAGGTCGCCTTCGGCCAAAGGAACAGCAGCAGGCCGGCCTGGTGCAGGAGATCAAACGCTTTTGCGCGATTCGCATGGGACAGCATGCGCTCCAGCTCATCCCGCACGCGTTCCGCCGCGACCTTGGTCAACTGAGGCGCATGTTCGCGCAGCGCGGCGAAGGTCCGCGGCTCGATCGGGAAATTGAGCCGGGCGGCAAATCGCACCGCTCGCAGCAGCCGCAGGTGATCTTCTTCGAAGCGCGCCGAAGGTTCGCCGATGGCACGGATAACGCCCGCCTTCAGGTCCGGCTGCCCGCCGACGTAATCAATCACCTGGCCGGCGAGCGGATCGAAGAACATGCCGTTGACGGTGAAGTCGCGCCGCAGGGCATCTTCGCGGGCATCGCTGAAGACGACCTTGCTGGGCCGCCGCCCGTCGAGGTACGGCCCATCCCAGCGAAACGTCGCAACCTCCACCCAGCGCCGCCGCTTGCGCACCAGCACGACCCCGAATTGCGCGCCGACCAGCCGGGTGCTCCGGAAGAGCTGCACGATCTGCTCGGGCCGGGCACTGGTCGCGACGTCGTAATCCTGCGGTGGATGCCCCAGCAGCAAGTCGCGCACGCACCCGCCGGCCAGCAGCGCGGTGTGCCCGGCGTCGACCAGCTTGCGCACGATCGCCACAGCCGCATCAGCTTCGGGCGGCAGCTCGATTGACGAAGGCTGGACGGCGTTGGTGGAAGGATTATTCATCGGGTCCCATCAGCGCACCCGCGCTCCGCGTCGCGGCGCCGTACAGCCGGCGGACTAAGCGGCCGGTTCCGCCTCGCCGCTCGGCGCGCGTGCCAGCAGGTAAAAGATGATCATACCCACCGTGCCTGCGAGCCCGAACGCCCCCAGGTAATACCAGACGCGCTGCGGGCTGTACGTGGTCCACAGCATTTGCCGCACGGCGTCCAGATCGGCGGGGCTGACCTGTTCGCGAATCGGCGCGTAGGCCTGCTTGACGGCTTCGGCATCGGGCTTTTCTTGGCCGGCAAAGCTCGCGATGATCTCGCGCAGGTTCTCCACGTTGCCGGTTTTGGTCACGTAGGCCAAGCTGGGAACAACCTGGTCGCTCGGGAAAGCCTTATTGTCCTTCGTCGCCAGTTCGGCGGGCAACTGATACACCTGCACGAGGTGCCCGCGGGCCAGCATTTCCTTGCTGCCGATCTGATCGTACATAGGACCCGAGACGAAGTTGCCCATGCCCCAGCCAATCGCAAACGGTATGTTCGAATAGCCCATGTAAAGCGCTTTGCGAGCCGGCGGTGCGATCAGGCCGATGTACGCGCTGAATGTCGGGCTGCAAATCATCTCGCCGATCGCGAACACGAAGATCATCAGGCAGCAGATCGCGCCCACGTTGGTCGCCCCCGCTCCGACAAAGCCGACCAGCGAGATCAGCATGCCCAGGATCATCGCCGCAATTTTGTGCATCCGCCGGATCATCCAGGAGATCACCAGTACGAACAGAAGGATCGAGGTCGCGTCAATGTTGATTATCATTTCGGGTTTTACCTGCCCATTCGGCAGCACCCAGGTCAGGTTTTCGCCGAAGATCGATTTCAGCACGCGGCCAACCGCGCTGGTGTCCACCCACTCGTTCAAGAAGTTCGGCAGCAGGTCCCAAAGCTGCATGAACATGAACCAGAAGCACGCCGCGATCAGCAGAAACAGCACGAAACGCACATCGCGCAGCAGCATCGCCAGTGAGGTCACAAATACGCCCAGCGGCCCCTTTTGGCCCTCGGCGGGAACGACGCGTTCCGGCTCGCGATAAATGAACAGCGCGGGAATGAAATTTAGCGCCGTAACGATTGCGCAGCCATAGAACACGTTGCTCCAGTTCAGCCCGGCCTCGCCGCGCAGCCACGCCGCCAGTATCGGGGCCAGGAACCCGCCCACGTTGACCACCCAGTAGAACAAGCCCCAGGCCATCGACGAGGTTTCGGCATTCACCACGCGCGCCAGCGTGCCCTGCACCGCCGGTTTGAAAATGGCCGTCCCCGGACCGATCAGGCAGGCCGCGCCCAAAAGTACCCAGAAGCTCGCGTTGGGCACATCAAGAGTGGTAAGCCATTCCGCCACGGGCAGCGCTCTGGCCAGCAGGAGGTAGCCGCAGCCGTTCAGGATGAACGCCACGATCAGGCTTTTGCGGTACCCGTACCGGTCCGTGTAACCGCCGGAGATCATCGGGATGATGCACTGCAACCACGCCCAGATGCCGAAGACGGTGCCAACCTCAGCATAGCTCAGTTCGAGGCCGTTCTCGCTGGCAGGCGCCTTGGCGAACAGCGGGCGAATCGCGAGCAGGCTGAA
>JAGPEO010000174.1:0-3028 GCA_018056925.1 Phycisphaerae bacterium | reverse complement strand
GCTCGATCCGATGTTTTTCTCCGGTTTGGGCCTGCTCGCATGCGGCAATGGCTTCTTCAAACCGAATATTTCCACCGTCGTCGGCACCCTGTATAAGCCGGGCGACCAGCGGCGCGACAGCGCCTTCACGATCTTCTACATGGGCATCAATATCGGCGCTTTTCTGGCCGGTTTCTCAGGTCAGATCGCCGAGACCTGGGGCTGGTATCTCGGGTTCCTGCTGGCCGGCATGGGAATGGTCGCGTCGCTCGTCGTGTTCACGGCCGGCCTGCGACAGCTTTCCGGAAAGGGACTGCCGCCCGAAGGCGCCACGTTGACCAAGGGACGTTTCGGCATACCCAATGCGGTACTCGTGGTGATCGGCGTGCTGCTGTTCGTGCCCGCCGCCGCATTCCTGATCTCGAAACCGAGCTACGTCCAGTCGATGGCGGTAGTGATTGCCCTGATTGTGCTGCCGTACCTCCTTTATGAAGCATTCCGCGGAACGCGCGAGGAAGCCGGGCGGATGCTGGTGATAATTATCCTGTGCTGCTTCTCGATGCTGTTCTGGGGCTTTTTCGAACTGGCCGGCAGCACCATCACGCGCTTTACGAACGAAGCGGTTGACCGCGTTGTGTTCGGTTTTGAACTGAAGGCTTCGCTGCTCAGCCAGGTGATCAATCCGCTGTTCATCATTACCCTCAGCATTCCCTTTGCCGGCCTGTGGGTGTGGCTGGATCGCCGCAAGCTCGAGCCTTCCAGCCCGGTCAAATTCTCGCTGGGCCTTTTCCAGCTCGGACTGGGCTTTTTCATGCTCTACATCGGCGCGGCTCAGGCCGCGTCTGGCGGCAAGGCGGCTCTGATCTGGCTGTTTCTGGCCTACTTCTTCCACACCACCGGCGAACTCTGTCTGTCGCCGGTCGGGTTATCGATGATTACCAAGCTGGCCCCCGCGCGGCTGGTAGGCATGTTCATGGGCGTGTGGTTCTTGTCTTCGGCGCTTGCGAATGTACTCGCTGGGCGCGTCGGCGGCATGACCGAGGACCACGGCTTCGGGGCGGTGTTTGTCGGTATTGCCGCCACGACAGGCGCCGCGGCCCTGCTGCTGTTTGTTCTGTCGCCGCTGCTCAAGCGCATGATGCACGGCATCAAGTAGCAGAGCCGGTTCGTTCGCCCCGGAGCGTTTTCGGTTCGAAAATCGCGAGTTCCCGTTTATCGGCCACTAAAATAGTGCGATTTTTGTTGCCCTGCTGCCCCCTTCGACGTACAATGATTGCGCAGGCCGAGTTACGGCCAGCGACGGCCCTCAAAAGTGGGCGAGGGCCGCAAGCCGCGGCTCACCTGCCGAGCGACGCGTCAGCGCCGCGCGTTGGGTCGGTCGGCGACGGCCGGCCGACAGGGCTTTGGCGGCCTGTACCTCGGGTCGCCTGGGTGCCCAATTGAAAGGAGGTGATCCGTTGCCAAGTGATAAACAGAGGTGGCTGCGGTAACGCAGTGAACGTGGCTGCATACCGCAGCCCCCCAAAATTGGCCCGCCGACGACCTTAGCAGTTGCCGGCGGGTTCTTGTATTTAGGGGAGACAATCAAGCCCGGTCGCGGTTACCATGCCGGCCCGTTATGTACTTGGGCGCCCTCCAAATCGGCGGACTCGTTGCGATTGGCCTGGCGGCCGGCGTTCTCGGCGGATTGCTGGGCGTCGGCGGCGGGATTCTGATGATTCCGGCGCTAACCTTCATTTTCGCCGATAAATACGGGCCGAATTCGTTTCACGTTTACAACCTCGCCGCAATCAGCACGTCATTTGTGCTGGCTATTCCGGCCGCCATCCGCCACACGCGGGCCGGGGCCGTCATTTACCCGTTCTTGCGCTCCATCGTGCCGTTAGCTGTGATAGGCGTCGTCGCGGGCGTGCTGCTCAGCGCCACCATGACCGGCGAGCGCACGCGGATTCTCAAGCAGATTTTCGGCGGTTTTCTGGAATTCGTGGTTTTGGTCAATCTCGTCCAGGAGTGGATCGCCAAACGCGGCGAGCCTTACCTCTTTCCGAGCAGCCCGATGCCGCGTCGCTGGGGCCTGATCGGCCTGCTGGTGGGCCTGCCGGCCGGCTTCATCGCCGGCCTGTTAGGCGTCGGGGGAGGGATCTGGGCGGTGCCGTCGCAGTCACTTCTGCTGGGAATTCGCGTTCGCAACGCCATCGCGACGTCGATGGTGATGATCATCCCGGTGGCGCTGGTGGCGGCCGCGTCGATGGCGCTTAAGCTGGCGCAGTTGCCGCACGAACCCCCGTTGCAGTATGCCGCCTGGTGGCTCACGCTTTGTCTGGCGCCGGGCGCGCTGCTCGGCGGCTGGTGCGGGGCGAGCCTGATGCACCGTTTGCCGGTGCGGCTAGTGCGATACATCTTCTACGCACTACTCTCGGTCACCGGGCTGCGCCTGCTTTTTCCGTGATACCCGAAGGAGCTTCACGTGAGCGCCAAACTGAAATGGTCCGACACTGAAGAGATAGGCATCCGCCTGCACGAGAAGTTTCCGGACGTCGACCCGCTGTCCGTCCGTTTCACGGACCTGCTGCGCTGGATCAGCGAGCTTGAGAATTTCGGCGATGACCCTAAGGCGGCCAATGAGAAGAAGCTGGAAGCCGTCCAGATGGCTTGGTATGAGGAGTTTCAGGGCAAGTAACGTCCTTCGCCGCGCGGGCGACGCCACGCTCGCAGCTCCCGGGAACGTTCAGCGCCGAGGTTTGGGTCAGCATGCCCAAGACTGGGCTGGCAGCATGTATAATGGCTTTACGGTGATGTCATTTGCGCAGCCGAGGCGCAGCGCCTTTCGGCCGCGGAGGAGTTCACGAAATGGTTCGCATGACGGTTTTGTGTCTGGCGGCAGGGATGCTGGCTCAGGTGTTGCCGCAGGGGTGCCTGCCAGAGCCGACTGAGGAGCCGGTGGACACGGAGCGTCGTCCGATCCTCATCAGCGCTTCCGCCCCAGAAAGCGCGCAATGCAATGAAACCGTTACACTCACCGCGACGGCCGTCGGCGACCTTGACGGCG
>JAGPEO010000173.1 GCA_018056925.1 Phycisphaerae bacterium | reverse complement strand
TGATTCGGGACGCGGGTGCCATGCCCAAGCTGTAAGCGCGGGCATGCCCCTGTGATTTCCGGCGTTGCGGCGTCGGGGGGTAAACGGTGACGGCATGCCCGGGCCGCTACGCGGCTTGGGCATGGCACCCGACGGGGCGGGGGGCCGAGCGGGGGCTGACTAGATGGGCGGCGGCCGGGGCAGTATACTGCGTGGTCGACCACGACGAGGTGAGCCGCCGGGCCGGTGAGTGGACGGAGCGCCGGCTCGGGGTAGCAGGAGCCGTTCGATATGGGCGATGAACTGGAAGTGATGGATCAGGCTCCGAGCGGAGGAGATGGTCAGGCCAAAGAACCGTTTTTGAACAAATACTTCAAGGCCACCATTCGGATGAAGGTTTCTGACCTGCACCTGAAGGCGGGTTCGCCGCCGCGCGTGCGGGTGCGGGGCGACCTGCGGCCGCTGACGGGCGGGCCGCTGACGGCCGATCAGATTCGCGACGGCATCTTCGAAATGATTTCGCCGCGCTTGCGCCAGATATACGAAGAAAAGGGCGCGGTGGATTTCGCGTACGATGTTGGGCCGCCAGGGGATGCCGACCGTTTCCGCGTGAATGCGTTTCAGCAGCGTGGCAAGATGTCGGTGGCGGCGCGGCGTGTGTCGCGTGAGATTCGGAACTTTGAGAGCCTGAAGCTGCCGCCGTCGATATCCAAGATTGCCGAGTTGCACCAGGGGTTGGTGCTGCTGGCAGGTATCACCGGTTCGGGCAAGAGTACCACCATCGCGGCGATGGTGGATTACATCAACGAGCGCTTTCCGGTGCACATCGTGACGATCGAGGACCCGATCGAGTACCTGTTCACCGACAAGAAGGCCTGCATCAACCAGCGCGAGATCGGGATCGACGTCGAGAGCTTCCCGGACGCGCTGAAATACCTGATGCGCGAGGACCCGGACGTGGTGCTGATCGGCGAAATGCGCGACCAGGAGACGTTCAGCGCCGCGTTGCATGCGGCCGAAACGGGGCACCTGGTTTTCGGCACGATTCACGCTTCGAGCTCGTCGCAAACGATTTCGCGTTTGCTGGACCTGTTCCCGGAAGGTTCGCGGCGGCTGGTGCGGCAGACGCTGGAGTTCAACCTTCAGGCGATCATCTGCCAGAAGCTGATTCCGTGCGTAAAACCCGACTGTCCGCTGGTTCCGGCGGTGGAAATCATGATTTCCAATCCGTCGATCCGGAAGTTGATTCGCGAGGAGCGCGACAACGAGATCGTGGACGTGATCCGGGCGTCCTACGACGCGGGCATGATCGATTTTACCGAGCACCTGCGGCAACTGGTGGCGACCGGCTACATCGACCACGCCACGGCGTACGAGGCTGCCCCCAACCCGGACGAACTGCGAATGGCTTTGAAGGGCATCCGGGCCGCCTCGGCGGGCATACTAGGTTGAGTAATCAGTTGTTTGATGTGAGTTGTCAGCCTGGTGCGGCGCATCCAGGCGGCGCCTGGCCGGGGCGCGCTGCGTGCTGACGGGAGAACGTATGCTGCTGGCGTACTTGTCTACAATGGCCCAGTTTACGGGGGACAGCATATATGTCAGTCCGCTGAAGCTGCCGGCGATTTTGGTGGTTTTCGTGCTGTGGACGTTCCTGGCCCAGTGGGTCGACAAGGACACAGTAGCGGTAAACACGTTCCGAATACTGTGGAACACGGTGGTCGTGGCTTGCGGCGTGATCGGGGTGGTGATCGCGCTGCTGGTGCCGAACTTCCTGATCGGGTTTCCGGTATTTGTAGCGGCGGTTTTGACTGGGGGGATAGTGTACGTCGTTCATCGCAACGGGCTGGTGACGCCCGAACACACGGTTTTGACGGCGGCCCATTTTCGACGCCTCCGCGAGCAGGGGCTCAAAGGCAAGAAGCAGGTCAAGGAAGTAAAGGAGCGGGTGCGCGTGACCGGCGCCAACCGGCAGGTGGTCACCATCCCGGACGACGAGGTGGAGCGCGAGCAGTACCGCCTCATGCAAGACTTGCTCTTCGACGCGTTTTGGCGCCGCGCGGCTATCACGGACATCACCCCCGCCGGACAATCGACGAGAATCACGTACCTGATCGACGGCGTGCCGACGGAGCGCGAGGGCTTGCCGCGCCAGGAGGGCGACGCGGTCCTTCTGTACCTCAAACGCATCGCCGGCCTGAACCTTGAAGAACGCCGTAAGCCACAGCGCGGCAAGATCACGGTCGCCCTTGGTGACAGCAAGCATACGGTGGTGCTGCAATCGGCCGGCACGACGGCCGGAGAACGCCTACGGCTGCGCGTGGTCGGGCCGGAGGGTTCCTGCAAGGTGAAGGACCTGGGTTTCACGGAAACTCAATTGCAGCAGGTGCGGGCGGTGATGGGATTACCGCGCGGGCTGGTTCTGCTGACGGCCCCGAAGGGGAACGGCCTTACGACGACGGTCTACGGGTTTGTTCGCTCGCACGATGCGTTCTTGCAGAACATCCAGATTTTGGAGTACGACCGCGAAATTGAAGTTGAGAACGTGACGCAGCACCTATTCGTGCCCAAGGATGAGAGCACGTTTTCGGGCGAGTTGCAGAAGATCGTGCGGAGCGACCCGGACATTTTGGTGCTGCCGGAAGTTCGCGATAAGGAAACCATGCAACTGGCCACCAAGGCGGCCGCGGAGAAGGCCAAGGTTTACGTTGGGTTCAACGCGGACAACGTATTCGACGCGCTGCGCAAGTGGACGGCGCTCGTGGGCGACAAGGGGCTGGTGGCCAAAGGCTTGGTGATGATTACGAATCAGCGCCTGGTGCGGGTGCTGTGCTCGGAGTGCAAGGAGCGCTACAAACCCGATCCGGGCATGCTGCGCAAGCTGAACATGCCGCCGGAGGCCATGCTGCACCGTCCGCCGGAGCCGACGTACGACAAGCGCGGCAACCTGATTGTCTGCCAGGCCTGCCAGGGAACGGGTTACGTGGGGCGCACGGGGGTGTTTGAGGCACTGATCGTGGACGACGAGGTGCGCCGCGTGATTCGGGCGGCGGGCAGCATCTCCGAGGTGGAGTCGTTCGCGCTGAAGCGCGGCGGCGTCGGGCTACAGACGCCGGCCATGGCCAAAGTTCTCAACGGACTGAGCAGCATTCAGGAAATCGTGCGCGTGCTGAAAGGCCAGAGTGCGCGTCCCGCGAGCGGGTCCGGCCCGGCGGGCAGTCCGGCGGGCGCCAGTTCGCGGCCGGCCCCGTCGTCCCAGGCCGGCAAGACCCCCCGCTAAGACCGGAGCTTATGCATGATACTTAACATCGCGGTATTGGCGCTGATTTTGGCGATCACGTTCATGCACTCGCTCTTCGGCCTGTTCAGCGGGCTGATTAATGCGATGTGTGCGATCACGGCCATGTGTGTGGCTTTGGGATTTTCCGAGGCGGTCAATGCGCTGGCGGTTGAGCAGGGCATGCCGCCGAGCTACTCGCTGGCGGTGACGCTGATGGTGTTGTTCGTGGTAACGCACTTGGTCTTGCGGCTCGCGGCGGACAATTTGATCCGCGGCAACGTGCATGTACCGCGGGCGTTGGACGTAGGGGGCGGGGCGGTTTGCGGAGCGCTGATCGCCATGATCAGCGTGGGAATGCTGGTGATGGCGTTCCTCGCGTTGCCGTTTGGCGGGCGGGTGGCGAAGTTCTCGCGCTACGAGCGGACGGAAAACGTGCAAGACGACGGGCTGGTCAAGTTTGAGCGTCGCAGCGTGTGGCTCAAGCCGGACGAGTTTACTGCCGGCTTGTTCAGTCTGCTCAGCGGGGGGAGTCTCAAACACCAGCATGCTTTCGCGGAGGTCTATCCGAGCTTTGCCGAATGGGTAACTTGGACGGGGAATACGGTACAGCCCGAATCGGCGACCTCGCCGGGGCACGATAGCAAGTCGGATGGTTTTGGGTCGCGGGGGTTGGCCATTCAAACTTGGTGGGTGCACAAGGGCTCCTTGGATGCGTATTACCGGACGAAGCTGCCCGCTAAAGGCGTGTCGGCCAGGGAGCTTGAATTCAAGCCGCTCGCGTATAAGCCGGCCCCGGGCAAGCAACTCGTCGGTGTGCGGCTGAAGCTCATGGCGGCGGCCGCCGACCCGCATGAAAGCGCGCGTGTTCACCGCTTCCGGCCATCGATGCTGCGCGTCGTGGGGGTGGAGAACGGCGTTCCGCGGCAGTACGTGCCTCGTGCGTTAGGCGGGGTTATTGCGGGAGAGGACAAGATTCGCCTGGTCGACGTGGATAACAACTTCGCGCTGTCGGCGCGGGAGAACGAAACGCTCGTGGAGGCCTACTTCGAAGTGGGCGAAGATTTCGAGCCTCGTTTTGCGGAGTATCGCCGCTTCGCGCGGGCCGTGTTTCCGAAAGAGAAAGCGGCCGCGGCGCCGGCGGACAGATTGGTGGGCGAGGACACGTCGTCCGCGAAGAGCCGCGCCAGCGGGGCATTCATGCAGGCGGTTGTGGAACGCGGCACCGGCTGCCTTTCCGAGCTGCCGTACGCTTTGTCGGCCTCCAAGCTCAGGGCTATGGCGGGGGTAGAGTTGAAGGATGGCGCGCTGAAGTGCGGGCGGATTCACGGTTTAGTGGAAGATCTGACAGGGGCGGGCGGCGACAAGGTGAAGCAGTTTGTGTTGCCCGAGGGGCAGGGGCTGTTCCAACTGCGCTTCAAGGCTCGGCGGGCGGCGTCGCTGGCCGGCAAAGTTTTCGATTTTGTGGCAAGCGTTACGAATCAGTACATGGCGGTTGCCCGGGGGGGTGAGCGCTATTCTCTGGCGGGTTACTACGCCGTGGTGAAGCGGTCAGGGGCTGACTACCTGGAGCTGTACCTTACCTGCGAGGAAGAAGCGGCGGCCGGGCGCAGCATGCTGGAATTCAAGCAGATCACGAACACCGAATTGCGAGAGCGCGACACGGAAATCGGTCTGCTGTTCTTCGTGCGGTTGGGAGAGGTCATCACGGGCGTTGAAAACCAGAAGCGACAGGGGGTGGAGTTCGCGCCGCCGGGCTACAAGATCCAGTAGCGCGCTAGAACTTCTGTAGCGCGCCCGGACGCCCAGTAGCGGACACGAGCATCGAGTACCGCGCCCGAACATCCAGTAGCGCGCCCGGATGCGGTCTGATAAGGTTGGCCCCGCGCGCCAACGCGGCGAAGGGGCCTGGTTGGCGCCGCGGGCCAACGCGCCGAACTGGCTTGGTTGGCGCCGCGCATCCAACGCCCGGTAAACGCGGGCGATGCCCCTGGCGGCGCAAGCCGGCAAGCGTGCAAGCTGGTGCGGCCGTTCAGGCTGCCATGCTACCGCGGCTGCTTCGGCCGCCGTGTCCCGGCTGTCCCGGCTGCTGGGCTGCCGTCCATTCGGCTTGACAGCAACGCACGGTCTGGTAGGCTTTGGATGTTCGGGGCTTCGATCCCGGACGTCATTCTGGTCCCCGCTAGCTCAATGGTAGAGCACCCGGCTGTTAACCGGGTTGTTGTAGGTTCGAGTCCTACGCGGGGAGTTTTCCCCTCTCTTGCTATTCGCGCGGAAACCGCGTTTGTTCCGGCGTTTGTTGCGTTGTTGCCAGCACCGCGCCCGCACCCTCGCGCACTGCCGCGCCCGTCCCGGCACCCCTTTTGGTCCAGTATTTGGTCCACCTGTACCGGCGCGTCGTTCGTACCCTCGCGCCGCAGCGCCTGCCGCTCAGCTTGCGGCCCATCGTCGTATGCCGGCAGCCGCGCCGCCGCGCCGAACGTGTCCAGCACTCGGACGTCCGTGTACGTCCCGGCCGTCAGCTTGTAGTCACGATGCCGCGCCAGTTCCATGATGGTGCGCGGCGAAACGCCCGCCCGTTCCAGCTCGGAAACGAACGTGACGCGCATCGAATGAAACCCGACAATCCGCCCATCCGCGCCACGGTACTTGATACCCGCCCGGTTCAAGTCCTCGTGCCAGTAATAGAAATCCGGCACCTTGGCGAAAACCGGATCGGTAGGCGCGTACTTCTCCGGCCGCACCGCCCGCAGCGCCCGCACCAAATGGTCCGGCAATGGGACCACGTCCGCGCGCTTGGCTTTCGTCGCCTCTGCCCGCAGCTCCAGACACGCCCGCCCCGGCCCGTCTATCGCCACGTCCCGCCATTGCAGCCGGACCAGCTCCAGCCGACGCAGCCCGGTCCCCAGCGCCGTCATATAAACCAGCTTGCGCGGCCCGGCCACTTTCAGGAGCGTTTTTGCTTCGTCTGGCGTAAGTGGCCGCCACTTGTGCCACATTTCCGATAAATCAAGGCTCTGGAAGAACTCATGCCTTGCGTCTTTATTCATCAGTACCTCACGGAACTGCGTGAGGTCAACGTTGTCTTCGAATAGGCCAAGTTCAACATCCAGCTCGTCAAGCGAACGGGGCTGGCGCGTGTAATAATCGGCGTCGAGAATTGAGCCTTCCGCAATATCGACTAGCCGGTAAAACACGCGTGCCTGTTCCTCGAGTGTTGTCGGCTCGTTCTTGTACTCCAACTTGGGAAACTTCAAACGAAGCGAACCACTCAAACCTCGAATTAGAAAACGAACGGTTGTAAGCCCAGCCAGGTCTTCTGCGCGAATATCCACATCGGCCTCGAACGATTCGATGCGCACCTGAGGGTCGGCCTGAATCTCGTGCAGACGCTCGACCTCCCGGTCCATCCATTTCCGACTCTGAAAAAGGGCATGCTCGATGCTGCGGTACTCCTCCGCCGAGGGGTCGGCAAACCGGAGCATGTACAGGCGGTCCACGAAGCGGTCGAAGCAAAGCTTGCGGAGCTTCTGTAAATCGAAGTCGCGCTTTCGGACGGCGTTCCTGGGAATGCCGAGGAATGATGAGTTAAAGTCGTTGAGCAGGTCTTCGGTTATGCGTCGGCCGCCCCCGGTTGTCTTGAATACCAGGAATCCATCATTGTCGCGGAAATATCGAACACCCACGGTGTCGACGATGACGTTCTGCCACGTGAACCATAGCGGGCGACGCGCATCGTAGTCATAGGCTCGCACAGACAATTCATCCTGCAGCCCCAGCACAACATGCAACGCATCATCGCCTGTAAGCGGTGTTCGAGCAAAGACGCCAAAGCGAATCTGCGGCGTCAGCCACGCCGACTCAATGCCTTGATTGAGACGAGCGAAGTCGAAAGGGATTGTAGTTTGGTATGATTGGATCGTGATCTCGCGCTGGTCGAGAATGCCCTCGGCGCGTGGTGCGACCTCCAAATGCTGGATGTGCTCCTGCGGGTCATAGTGAGAAGGCATCCGTAATCCTCACTCAATATTGGCCCATGTCTTGTGGCGGCCTTTCTATCAGTTCTTGATATGCACCTCGCATCGAGCCGCCAATCCGGCAAGGGTCATCTGGTCTTGTATCTCGTCGTGTGGGATCAGTAAGTATCGCCACGGCTTGCCGCCATTCTCTTTGGCGTGAGTCGTTGCGTAGCTGCACCAAGTTGCCGCCGCATCCGCCTTGGCGAGAACCACGTCATCCGTCATCTCGCTTGCCCGCTTCGGTTCGCAGAGGAACTTCTCGGTCTTCGTCTCAACCACGAAGTCGGGTTCGTAAGACTCGTCATGGCTGAAGTGAATCTGAAAATCGCCCTTGGCGGGCTTGAACCACTTCAGGACATCCCCATCATTCTCCAGCAACACCGCAAAGCGGCGCTCCGGGTCAGAATCGAACTTCTGGATCGGATAAAGGCACTTACGGAATCCGCCAAAGACCATCGTGCCGATGCGGTTGCGCTGGCCCTCCGGAATCACCATGCGGAAATCCCGCACGTCCTCGTCGGCTGCGGCCGAGTAGTTATTCGCTCGCAACGTGTGGAAGCCCCTGGTTACATGAGCCTCATATGCACTGGCCGACTCCACAAAATGCTGCTGCATCTGCGAATGGATCAAGTTCACCAGGGTCTGCTGGTGGTACTGAAGGACCTTGATTACGTCGTCCTCTTCCGTCAGATACGTCCGCAATCTTGCCACAAC
>JAGPEO010000172.1 GCA_018056925.1 Phycisphaerae bacterium | reverse complement strand
GTAAACAAGGCCGACTTGCCGGGAGCGGATACGACCATCCGCCAACTCCGCGACGCGATCGATAATAGCCGTCCGATCTGGGGCGTCAGTTCGCTGCGCGGCGAAGGGCTCGATCCGCTGTGCGACTGGATTGAAGCCAGGCTGGCGAAGTAGCCCCACCAAGCGGCACAGCCGAAGCCCGCCTTAGGACTGTGGCGTAGGCAGAGGGATGTGGCATGGGCGCTCCGCCCGTGTTATTACCACTAGCCTGAACGAGCCGCAGGAGAATCGAATGGTCAGCGCGCGACGGGCCCGGCCGAGTTCTTCGCCGGACACGGCAGTGCCGTCTGAGAGCTGGAAACGTGTCCACACCTGGGCGCTGGCGCTCATCGTGCTGACGGCGTGTGGGCTACGGTTGGCGTTTTGGTGGGGTCAATCGGCGAACAACCCGTTCTTCAGCCACCCGACCCTGGACGAACAAACTCATCATGAGCTGGCCCAGGCGGTCGCCACCGGCCAGGGCGTGGGGGCCGCTCCATTCTTTCGCGCGCCACTCTACTACTACCTGCTCGGGGCGCTGTACGCGATTGTCGGCCCCAATCCGCTGGCGGCGCGCTTGCTGGGGTGTCTGCTGGGCACGTTTAGCTGCTACCTGATCGCGCGGCTGGCCCTGGCGTTGGCGGGACCGGCAGTCGGGCTGCTCGCCGGGCTCATCGCGGCGCTTTACTGGCCCATGATCTTTTTTGATAACCAGCTCCAGACGGCCAGCCTGGAAGTATCGCTGGACGTCCTGATGATGCTGCTGTTCGTGCGCGGTGCGCAAAAGGGCTCCTGGCCGCTATTTCTGACGGCCGGGTTGGCTTGGGGGCTGTCCGCGATCACCCGGGCCAATATTCTGATCATCGCGCCGGCATTGCTGATCGCGCTCTGGCTATGGCCACAAAGTCAGAGCCGGCGTACGCCGCGCCGCTGGTTGTGGGCCGCATTGCTGCTGGTGGGCGCCGCCCTGCCCGTTTCGGCCGTGACTCTGAGAAACCGTGTGGTGGGCGGCGAATGGGTCGGCATAGCGTCCAGCGGCGGCATCAACTTCTACATAGGAAACAATCCGCGCTCCGACGGCCGCTCCGCCATTGTTCCGGAGATCGGCTACTTCTGGTCGGGCCGCTTTGAAGGAACGCAAGCGCTGCCGGAGGCCAAGGCCGGCCGCAAGCTCACGCACGCGGAGGTTTCCGATTTCTGGTTTGAGCGCGCCACGACGTGGATTCGTTCCAATCCGGCAGACTGGGTGCGCTTGATGTGGCGCAAATGGCGCTTGTTCTTCAGTCCCCTGGAACTCCCGAACGATCACCCGATCGAGTACTTTGCCGGCCTCGCGCCAGTCGCACGGTTTTTTTGGATTGGGTTCCCGCTGGTCGGCGTGCTGGGTATCGCCGGCCTGACGCTGCTGGGCAAGAACTGGCGCACCTGGCTGCTGCCCCTGCTGTTTCTGCCGAGCTATGCGGCCGGCATCGTCCTGTTCTTCTGTCCGGCGCGTTTTCGTCTGCCGGTTATCCCGGTGTTGATCCTGCTGGCGGCTGTGGGCCTGGTGCGGGGCGTTCAGCTTTTGGCAGCGCGGCGCTTCAAGCCGCTGGCGGTCTATGCCGGGCTTGGCGCGCTGGCCGCGGGTTTCATCGGCACGAACCCGCCCGATCGCTCCACGTTTGAACACGAGGAGGAAAGTGCGGCACATCTTCAGCTCGGGCAGTTCTATGCCAAGACGGCGAAGGAGGATGCGGCGCTGCGCGAGCAGGCCCTCCGGCATCTGCAACGGGCGGCCGAGCTTCAACCGGACGACTGGAGCGTGCGGCGCTCGCTGGGAGCGTGTTTCATCGAATTAGGCCTGACAGAGGAGGGCTGCGAAGAACTTTCGCAGGCGGCGCAGCTTTCCGGAAACGACCCGGACAACTTCTACTACCTGGGTACGTGCCTCGAGAACGTGGGGCGCCCTGAGGAGGCGGCGGATGCGTACCGCCAGGCGCTAGAACTTCTGGGGCGCACTGCCGGCCGGCCTGAATACCTTGCCGACCTGCACCACCGGCTGGGGCGTATTCTCGCGGCGCGTCGTGACTATGCCGCCGCGATAACGCAATTCGAGCAAGCGCTGCGGCACAACCCGAACGATACGGCGGCCTTGTTGAGCGTCGGCGGCGCGCTGCTTGAGCTGCGTCACTATGACGAGGCCGCTTCGCGCTACCGGCAGCTCCTAGCGCGAGAGCCGGCAAACGTTGCGGCCCTGCGCAGCCTAGCGCACGCCTTGCAGCTTGGCGGACACGCGCGCGAGGCTTTGGCGGTTTTGGCGGAAGCTTGGCACCACGAGCCCCACAACGTCTCGGTGGCGGGACCGCTGGCGTGGCAACTGGCCACCTCCCCGGACGTGACGCTGCGCGACGGGCCGCGCGCCCTGCAGATCGTGCAGCAGGCAATTGAAGCCGCTGGCCCAAACCCGACCCTGCTGCAAGCTCTGGCGGCAGCTTACGCCGAGTGCGGGCGCTTCGACGAGGCCGTAACGACCGCGGAGCAGGTTCTGCAAATGGCCCGTCAGGCCGGCCGCGTACACGAAGCGCGGTGGATCGAGGAGCAGTTGGCTCTTTACCGGCGAAATCTTCCGTTTCGCGAGAGCGAGTGATCGCGGATCAACTGATGCGCGAGAGAACCGGACCAGCGATTAATTTAACGCGGCGCGAGATTTTGACCGGGTTATTAATCCACGAACCGGATGCCAAGTTCGAAAGTGTCCGCGAGGATTCGCTGGCAGCGAACCACGACGCCGCTGATCCGCCTCGGGTCGCCAGCCAGGTTTGCCAGCAGAATTTCGACGCGCGTCCCGGTCAACAGGAAATGGCGGACGCGCACCGCGAGACCGCGCTCGGACAGATTGGTCGTCTCGCCGACGCAGCTTGCGGTCCGCTTCGAATCGCTGTCCCACCATTGCAGGCGACACGGTGCGCGATGGGGGACCCGGCGCTCGCGGTCTGGCGTGCGGCTGCGGGCAACTTCGGTCTGTCCGGCCACGTAGCAGAGGTTTGCACTCGCGGTCGGGCGGGCGCCCCAAGTATGTGGCTTAAAACCCGATGCCATTTTCAGGTCCTTGGTGGCCGTGGCGGCTGTCGCGCAACAGCTCTGCACAATGGATGCTATCGGTCGTTTTGAGCCGGTTCAGGAGGCACTGCGGCACCTCTTGCACTGGCGAGCCCCCCGCGATGGCGGCGCCACAATTCGCGACGTTGCTGCGCGTATGTCCGGCTCGTAAAATTTTCCCATAAACTCCGCAGGGACCAGGGACGTGCCCACCCGAGTTTCGAGGAACTGGCGAGCCAACGGCAACCCTCACCAGAACTGCGGGTATGGAGGAATTTTTGATCAGCCGGCAATGCCTCGGTGCCCGAGCGGCTGGGCCGATCCCGCTGCTGCTGGCCACCCTGATAGGACTATCCGGATGCGACCGGCTGCAGCCCCCGGCCGGGGCCGCCGGACCCGCACGGCAGCCTCCGGCCCCGGTAACTATCGCGGCCGCGGTCGAGAAGGACATGCCGCTCGAGCTGCATGCCATTGGGCGCGTTCAGCCGTTCACGACCGTCACCGTTAAGCCTCAGGTCAGCGGGCAACTGGCGCAAACGCACTTCGTCCATGGCCAGGACGTCAAAACCGGCGACTTGCTGTTCACGATTGACTCGCGCCCGTTTCAGACCGCCCTGGAGCAGGCCCAGGCCACGCTGGAAAAAAACATCGCCCTTATGAACGACGCCCTCATCGAGGCCGAGTGGCAAGAGAATTTGCAGGAGCGCGGCCTCGGCACGCAGCGCGAATCGCAGAACAAACGGGCACTGGCCGAATCACTCAAAGCCGCGGTCGCCGCCGATCGCGCCGCGCTCGCCAAAGCCCGCCTGGATTTGGAATACTGCTCGATCCGCGCGCCGGGAGATGGCCGCGCCGGGGAGATTCTGGCCCATCCCGGCAACGTCGTCAGTGCCAACGAGACGGCCCTGGTCGTGCTGAACCAACTTTCGCCGATCTACGTCAGCTTCTCGCTGCCGGAGCGCGAGCTAGGTCGCATTAAGCGCGCTCAGAGCACCGGCGATCTGCAGGTACGCGTGGAGATTCCGGGCGAAGAACAGGCCGAAAACGAGGTCGGGGTGCTGAGCTTCATCGACAACGCGGTTGACAGCGCCACCGGCATGATTTCGCTCAAGGGGACATTCGGTAACGCCAACCACTGGCTCTGGCCCGGGCAATTTGTGAACGTCACGCTCACGCTCGGGACGCGCCGCGGCGCGGTGGTGGTGCCGTCCGCCGCCGTGCAGACCTCGCAAACAGGCCAGTACGTTTTCGTGATAAGCGAAGACTTGGTCGCGGAAAGCCGCCCGGTCGTACCCGGCTTCGCCGTAGGTGAAGAGACGATCATCGAAACCGGCCTGCGCGCCGGCGAGCGTGTCGTCACCGACGGACACCTGCGGGTCACGCACGGCACGCGCGTGGTCGTGCGGGAGCCGGCAGACGTGGGGCAGCCCGCCCCGGCGAGCCGGCCGGACACGCACCCATGAACATCTCCGCTCTTTTCATTCGGCGCCCCGTCACTACTACGCTGCTGATGGCGGCTATCCTGATCTTCGGGATCATGGGCTACCGTCTGCTGCCCGTGAGCGATCTGCCCAACGTCGATTACCCCACGATCAACGTTACGGCCAATCTGCCCGGGGCCAGTCCGCAGACCATGGCCTCCTCGGTTGCGACGCCCCTCGAACGCGAGTTTTCGACCATCGCCGGCATCGAGAGCATGAGCTCCAACAGCACGCTGGGGAGCACGAGCATCACCATCACCTTTGACCTCAGCCGCGATATCGATGCCGCGGCGCAGGACGTGCAGGCGGCCATCGCCCGCGCCCAACGGCGCCTGCCACCGGAAATGCCCAACCCACCCTCCTACCGCAAGGTGAATCCGGCCGATCAGCCCATCCTGTTTCTGGCCGTCACCGCCCCGGGGCTGCCGCTGTACGAGCTGAACGAATACGCCGAGACGCTCATGGCCCAGCGCATCTCGATGGTCAACGGCGTAGCGCAGGTGAACGTCTTCGGCTCCCAGAATTACGCTGTGCGCATTCAGCTCGACCCGCGTGAGCTGGCCGCCCGCGAACTCGGGATCGACGAGGTGGCCGACGCAATCAGCCGGGGAAACGTGAAACTCCCGGTCGGCACGCTCTACGGCTCCGAGACGGCCGTAACGCTCGAATCCACCGGGCAGCTCATGGACGCCGCCGCTTATCGCCCGCTGATCGTGGCTTATCGCAACGGGAACCCCATTCGCCTGGAGATGCTCGGGCGGGTGATCGACAGCGTCGAAGACGACAAGCGCGCCGCCTGGTTCAATGGCGTGCGGGGTATGGTGCTGGCGGTGCAGCGCCAGCCGGGAACAAACACCGTGCAGGTGGTGGATGACGTCAAGGCCCTGCTGCCTTCCTTTCGCCAGCAGTTGCCGGCCGGCGTAACCATCAGCGAACTCTATGACCGTTCTATTTCCATTCGCGAGTCGGTCGAAGACGTGAAGTTCACGCTGTGGCTGACGCTGTGCCTGGTAGTGATGGTCATTTTTCTGTTCCTGCGCAACCTGCGGGCCACCATCATTCCCAGCGTCGCCATGCCGCTGTCGATCGTCGGCGCCTTCGCCGTCATGTACCTGCTCGAGTTCAACCTGGACAACCTCTCGCTGATGGCGCTGACGCTTTCGGTGGGCTTCGTGGTCGACGACGCGATCGTGATGCTCGAGAACATCGTACGGCACATCGAGCAAGGCGAGGGCGTCCTGGAGGCCGCCTACAACGGGGCCCGCGAAATCGGCTTTACGATCGTGTCCATGACGGTCTCTCTGGTGGCCGTGTTCATCCCCGTGCTGTTCATGGGCGGCCTGGTCGGACGGCTGCTGCATGAATTTGCCATCACGATCAGTGCGGCCATTCTGGTCTCCGGTGTGGTCTCGCTGACGTTGACCCCGATGATGTGCAGCCGGCTTTTGCGCCCGCATGCCAAACAGGGGCACGGACGCCTTTACGCGCTTTCTGAGCGTTTCTTCGATGGCATGCTGGCCGCGTATGAGTGGGGCCTGCGCGGCGTACTGCGGCACCGGCTGGCAACGATGTTGCTTTCGGTCGCCGTGCTCATACCCACTGCTTACCTGTTCGTGAAGATTCCCAAGGGCTTTCTGCCCAGTGAGGATGCCGGCCGCATCATGGTCAGCACTGAGGCGGCCGAGGGCATTTCCTTCGAGTCAATGGTGCGCCACCAGCTAGCGCTGGTTGACATCGTCAAGACGGACGAGAACGTGGCGTCCTTCATGGCCAGCGTGGGCGGCGGTTATATGGGCGGGGCCAATGCCGGACGCATGTTCCTGAGCCTCAAGCCCCGCCATGAGCGCAAGCTCTCGGCCGATGAAATAATCGAGCAACTGCGGCCCAAGCTGGCCCAGGTGCCGGGCATTCGCGCGTATCTGCAGAACGTGCCGCCGATTCAGGTCGGCGGGCGTATGTCAAAGAGTCAGTATCAGTTCACGCTGCAAAGCCCGGACATGGAAGAGATGTACGCGGGGGCAATGAAGCTGGCCCAACGCATCAGTGAGCTGGACGGGTTTGTGGACGTGACTACTGACGTCCAGCTTAAGAACCCGCAGGTCATAGTCGAAATCGATCGCGACAAAGCCTCCACGCTGGGCATCACGGCCGAGCAGATCGAGTTGGCCCTGTCCAGCGCCTATGCCGCCCGGCAAATCTCGACCATTTACGCCCCGCAGGACCAGTACCAGGTGATTATTGAGCTGGCCGACGAGTATCAGCGCGATCCGGCGGCCCTGGAGCTGCTCTATCTGCGCACACGCCATGGAAAGCTGGTGCCGCTCCAGGCGGTGGCCAAACTCGTCCCCGCCGTCGGCCCGCTTTCGGTGAACCACTCGGGCCAGTTGCCGTCCGTCACGATTTCCTTCAACCTCAAGCCCGGCTTCGCCCTGGGCAGCGCCACCGCACAGGTGGACGCACTGGCGCGCGAACTGTTGCCGGCGGGCATCAGCACCAGTTTCCAGGGCACCGCCCAGGTCTTCCAATCCTCGTTAAAGAACCTGGGACTGCTGCTGATAGTGGCGGTGCTGGTCATCTACATAGTCCTCGGCATCCTGTACGAGAGTTTCATCCACCCGATTACTATTCTTTCGGCCCTGCCGTTTGCGGGCTTCGGCGCGCTCTTAACGCTGATGGTCTTCGATGTCGAGTTGAGCCTGTACGCCTTTGTGGGGATCATCATGCTGATCGGCCTGGTAAAGAAGAACGGCATCATGATGATTGACTTCGCGATCGAGGCGCAGCGCGCCGGGCATACGCCGCTGGAGGCGATCTATCAGGCCTCGGTGATCCGCTTCCGCCCGATCATGATGACGACCATGGCGGCCCTGATGGGCGCCTTGCCCATCGCGCTGGGCGTCGGGGCCGGCGCCGAGGCGCGCCGTCCCCTTGGCCTGGCGGTGCTGGGCGGCCTGCTGTTCTCGCAGATGCTGACCCTATTTGCCACGCCGGTCTTCTATACGTATATGGAGGCACTGCGAACCTGGCCGGAACGCCGCCGGCGACGGCGCAGCCCTGATGAGCACCCGGCCCCGGCGCGGCACGCGACGCCGGCGCTATCGTCCGACGCGCGAGATTGACGCGCCTCCGTGTGACGCGCCTCCGCGTGTACCACCGCTAGAAAGCGGTGTGTGTGCCACTGCTTGAAAGCGCAGCTTCAAGCAGTGCAGCTGAAAGCAGCGCAGCAGTGAGAGCAGTGCAAGCAGCGCGGACCTGAATGCCAGATGCGCGACTTTCAATGAGCCCAATGCCGAAATCGTACCAGCGCATTCTGATCATCAAACCCAGTTCGCTGGGCGACATCATCCACGGCCTGCCCGTCTTGGCCTCCCTGCGCAAAATCTGGCCGACAGCCCACATTGCCTGGCTGG
>JAGPEO010000171.1 GCA_018056925.1 Phycisphaerae bacterium | reverse complement strand
GGATCCGTGGTTGGAATTCTCGGCCACGGCGGACCCCTCGGCCGCGGTCGCCTGGCTCCGTACCCACGGCGTCACGCACGTGGTATTCTCCTGGTCTGAAAGCGCGCGTTTGCGGCGGTCCTACGGCTTTCCGCCGCACGTGACGCCGGCCTGGGCGGATGCCCTGGCTCGCGGCGGCCTGAAACTGGTGAGCAGCGATCGGGAGCAGGGCGGCGCCGGCGCGTTTGAGGTGTACGAAGTAATGCCGTGATGAGAGAGTTTGGGAGTTTCAATTGAGCGCTTCGCCGCGCCGCCGCTGGGCCCTGACTGCACTGCGAATTGCCCTATGCCTGGCCGCGGTGGCGTACTTGGCCTTCAACGTCAAATGGAACGACTACGTCCGGCTGGGAAGCAAGGACGGGCCGTTGGTGCGCCTGCTGGGCCAGACCGACGGGCGGTTCAGCGTGCTGCGCGACGGACAAGTGATCGACGTTCCGGCGGCCGACATCTTTCACGAAGAGGTTAAAGGCCAGCGCGTTCCGGACATTGAATACGGCATCCGCACCGTGATGCGGCAAATGGACCGCTGGCAGGCATTCTGGGCCATAATGCTATTTATGCCGGTGCCGCTAATGTCGGCCGTGCGCCTGGTCTGGATGATGCGGGTGCAGAAGGTGCGCTTGTCGCTGTGGGATTCGACCAAGCTGACATTCGCGGGAAATTTTTTCAACTTCGCAATGCCGGGCGGCATGACGGGCGGCGATGTCATTAAAGCCTATTACGTCACGCGCTTTACCAAGCGCAAGACCGAGGCGGTGACGACCATTTTTCTGGACCGCGTGATCGGTTTGATCGGGCTGGTGTTGATGTCCGGGGCCGTCATACTGGTGACGCGCGATTCCGCGCATTTTTCGCACTTGACGCTGCCGCTGGGGCTCATTGTGGCCGGACTGGCCGTTTCGTCCGTCGTGATTTACAGCCGGCGGATACGCGCGGCCCTGCATCTGCGGCAGATTGTTGAGCGCCTGCCGATGGCGGGGCAGTTGCAGCGGATCGGCGCGGCGACGCTGGCAATGCGGCAGCACAAGGCACTGGTGATCGCCTCGCTGCTGATCACGTTCGGGCTTCAAGGCATTTGTATCGTCAGCGCGACCATCATGGCTTGGGCTCTGGGCATGCAGGGCGCGTTTGACTATTTCTTCATCTATATTGCGATCGGCTTCGTAATCTCAGCCGTGCCCATCTCGCCGCCCCAGGCGGTCGGCGTGATGGAGTCTTTCTACGTGTGGTGTTTCACCGCGGATGGGCTGAACACGGCCTCGCAGGCGTTCGCCCTGGCGGTTGCGGTGCGGCTGATCCAGCTTGTCTGGTCCGTCCCGGGCGTGCTGGTGCCGCTGCTGGGTGCGCATCTGCCGCGGCGGGCTGAGCTGCTGGAGCTCGGAGAGACGGAGGCCGCGGTGGATTCTCCCTTACCTTCGCCTCCGGACGGAATAGCGCCGCCGGGCGTGTCCCCGGCGTCGGGTCAATGAGCTCGCACGGACGCCGCGCTTGTTCATGCACGGGCGAGGCGCCGGTGTCGCCGGCGCGGCTTCCCGGCGTAAGCGGCGGGCCTGCGCGGCGGCCACTGCAGACGTTTGCCGCCATTGGGCTTCTGGCGGCGCTCATCCTCGCTGTTCATGGCGCGTCGCTGGGCGACGGCCTGTTCATGGACGATTACGCCCATTTTCGGCAGCTTCAACAGAGCGACTGGTCGCTGCAGGGTCTGACGAACGCCTGCCGGCTCGAGCTGGTCGGCGGCGTGCTCGACCTCTGGTTTTTGCCGGAGTGCACGCTGCGTTTCTTTCGCCCCTTGGCTTTCGGGGCGATGAAGCTGCTGTACACGCTCGGCAACTGGGACCCGCTGGTGCTGCACGCCGCCTCGCTTGGCTGGCACCTGCTCGCGTGCACGCTGCTGATGTGCCTCTTACGCCGGCTGGGCGCCTCGCACTGGCTGGCCTTTGGCGTAGCGGGCTTGTTCGCCGTGCACCCTGCATCGCTCGCGACCATCCAGTGGATCGCCTGCCAAACTGAGCTGATGGTGACCGTCATGCTCCTGGGGGCCATGCTGTGTTACCTGCGGTTCCGCGGTTGGTCAGAGGAAGAAGGCGCCGCCGGCCGCGCCCGATATGGGTGGGCCGTCGGCTGCCTGGTGTTGTTCGCCGCGGCGCTCGGCTGCCGCGAAAACGCGATCATGTTTCCGCTGGTGGTGCTGCCGGTCGAGCTGCTGCTATGGCGGCGGCGCACCAGAGAAATGGTGTTCTTCTACATCATGCTGTGCGCCGTCAGTGCCGGCTACTTGGCGCTCCGCGCCAGTTGCCTGAATGGAGCGGCGCTGCCGCCGCGGCCATATGTATACACGCCGCACGATCCGGGCTTCGTGCGCTACATCATCGACAAGACCTGCTACTACCTGCTCGGCGAATTC
Organism: Phycisphaerae bacterium; assembly: GCA_018056925.1. GTDB lineage: Bacteria > Planctomycetota > Phycisphaerae > UBA1845 > Fen-1342 > JAAYXS01. The sequence goes on along the minus strand of JAGPEO010000171.1, from coordinate 5,601 downwards.
TTCACGGCGCCAATCGTGCCGTTCGGAGGCGAGGACTATTTGCGCCAGCGGCCGCTCATGTTTTACGGCTTCTCGGCCGCTGTAGTGGCGTTGCTGGCGGCCGTGGGTTGGCGGTTTTCGCAACGCAAGCCCGGCTGGCTGGCGCTGGCGTGGCTACTGGGGTTCATGGCGCCGGTGCTGCCGGCGTTCGCCTCGCCGCACCATTTGTACTTGCCGGCTGCCGGTTGGGCGATGGTGGCAATGCTGCTGCTGCGCGGCATCGGCGGCACAGGGCTTGAGCCGAGGCGCTGGCGTCAAGCGATCATGTGGGCCGCCGTTTTACTGGCGGGCGGAGTCTTCGTCACACTAAGCATCTTTCTGCGCCTGCCGCTGAGTGCAGCGCAGCGCGTTGAGGATCAAGTGGTGACCGAAGTCGCCTCGCAGGCGGGGCAGATGCAGGACGGCGATACGCTTTACATGGCCAACATGCCTATTATCGCGCACTACGTCGGCTTGGCGGTTGAGCACCGAACCGGGCTGCGCGATCTGCGCGTGCATGCGCTGACGTGGGCTCCGCGCGTGCTGGGGCTGGTCGATACCGACCTGGAGAGCGAAATCACCTGGGTGGACGACCACACGGTAGAGGTGCGGCTGAGCGGCGATCGCTACTTCGGCGGACCGGTGGGCCGCATGGTGTCCGAAGCCTCGGGCAAAACGACTCCGACCCAGACTGACCCCTCAGCGGCCGCATCGGGCTTCAAGGTCCAGGTGCTGGAGACTGACGCGGGCGGAGTGCAAGCGCTGCGCTTCACGTTTGAGCGGTCGCTGCGCGACCCGCGCGTGCATCTGTTCTGGGGGTCACCGATCCGTTGGGCGGCCCGGCTGGAAGCGCCCGGGCGGTGACGGCGGTGCGCGGTCGTCTGGTTTCGTCAGGCTGACGGAGGCGTGACGGCCTAATTTTCGGCCGTCAGGGGGTCGCCGATCTGGGGATCAAGTACGCGCTCGACCACGTGCGCGACCGACATCAGCGGTTCGACGCGCGTGATCTCGAGTACTCCGCCTTCCTGGGTGTCGTAGCCGATCACCTGTCCCGCTGCGTTTCGGATTGGCCGTCCTTCCTGCATATACCGCAAGCGTTGTCCGACCAGGACTCCGTCATCGCGGCCCAGGTCGATGAATACGCGTTGCCCGTCGATCCAGGCGATGCGCGGCGGCGGCGCAATCTCGGCACAGGCGTCGACCAATTCCTCCACCGCGTCGCGCACGGCGTCCAAGGGTGTTTTGCCGATTCCGGCCGCCTCCGCCACGATTTCGCTGGTCCGTACGCTGTATAGGCTGAGGTACACGCTGTATGGGTTTTCATCCAGCATGGCGTTGGCGTGAGCGGCCCGCAGTCGCAAGCGGCGCGCTTCCTGTAGCCGGTTCAGGCACATGCCGCGATCGGTGGCGAGGATTTCGCGCGCCAGCGATTCGGAGCGCTCGTCGTAGCGGGGCAGGGGATCGACGGTTCCCTTGAACGTGAGGTCCTGCGTTCCGCCGATGGAGGCCTCCAGTAGATACTGGACCGCAATGATCTCGCCCACTTCAGGACTGGTCTCGGGATTGACGTAGCGCGACTCGCCGAACCTGATTTCGTTCAGAATGTGGAGCAGTCCGTCGCGCTCGACCAGTGTGAACGTGCCGCTGTCAAGCAATTCGCGTTTCAACATGCGGCGCCAGAAGAGCTCCTGGTCGGTTTCTGCCTGGCTCACGCGCGACCCGCCGATGTGCACCTCCTGTTTGACTGTCACGTTTCCCGATCCCGGATCAGCGGGCGCCTCAGTGGTGGTGCTCTCCAGGCCGGGCTCCTCCAGGAAGCGCGCCAATCCGATCACCAGCTTGCGGCGCAAGGCGGCGTCAGTGGCGCGTCGCGCTTCGTGTGGGTAGTGGAAAGTGGGCGCAGGACGCTCGCACGCTGGGGGCGGCGGAGGCGGCTCAGGCGCGAACTGGTCGCAAGGCTCATTGCTGGCGCATCCCACCACAAACGCGGCGAATAGCGGCATTGCGCAACACGCCAACGAGAAAAAAGTGGCTTTCATGGCTCGCCTCCGGGTCAAGGTATGCAATCGAGTTTTCGCGGATCACGAATGACGATCTGGTAGTCGCAAACCTGCGTACCGAGGCTGAAAACCTCATACGTGGTGTCAACCCGCGCGGTCAGGCAAATCGGCTCCCAGTTTGTCTTTTCACGCTCGAAACCGCGGTCGTCGGTGAATACCGTGCGAATATCGACCCAAATGTCTTTGCGCGTCTGGTTGCGGATGGCCAGACGCAGGTGTAACCGCCCGTCGGGTGTGCGCTGGACGTCGGCCTTGTCGATTTCCAGCAGCGATTTGAGGTTGCTGCTGTACCACTGGACGCGCGATTTTGCCTGATAGGGTGCGGGACAGTCGTTAATTTCCGCCGGGTGCGTGCTCGCGCATCCCGCGAGGCACAAGCCGCAGAAGACTGCGCAAGCCCTGACAATGTCCTTCACGTCATCACTCCTCTTCTCCGGGCCCGGATGTTTGCTGAGCCAGGGAAACCATTCCCTGTCCGGTCACTACACGTTCGAACTGCCGCGTACCGGGTGTGGGCGGCACCATGCACCGTCCACCCTGGGTGACGTGCGGCCCCTCCTGACAAAGATTGTTGCACCACATGTGGTCAATCGCCAGCGCGATGCCTCGCGCATGGTACATTTCGATCAGCTCTTCGGCCGTCATTCCCGCACAGAAGCCGTCGCGCTGATAGGCCTGCATCAGCTCGGGCGTTGGGGTGCAGCAGCAGGTCCCGCCCATAATCCAGGGCTTGCTGCCCGGCTGATGCCCAACGCTATCGAAGCAATGAACAATTCTGATGTTGTCTCTTCGTACGGGAACATAGGCCGGCGGCGGGGTAGCACAACCGCACAGCAGCCCCAATACGACCGCCGCACATGCCACGCAGTTTAGCGCCGCAATATGTTCAGTTCGTCGCGGCCTGGGCCTCAGTCTGCGCCAACAAATACGCATTGTCGTAGTTCTCCCTGGTCTGCAGCACTAGTACAGTTTCCTCATCTTCGGCAACTGGCAGGAAATGGTAGTCGGCGTCAAAGCGCGGCAGGTATTGTCCATTGATGTCGGAGCAACGCAGTGCCACGGTGTGCAGGCCGGGCTTAACGCGCGCTGCGAGTACGTGCACTTCGCCCGGCAGTACGGGCACGAAGCGCGCGTCGCCGCTAACGTCCCAGTAGCCGAATACCGTGCCCGCCAAAGGTACGCGCCGCAGGACCTCCTTGGCGATCATTTTTGCAGTTTGGCGCCCGCGGCGGGTCTGCACGCCGCGCGTGCAGGCTTGGTGGTACATGTCGCACAGGGGCAGCGCCGGTCCGACGCGATGGCCGTCGATGTACACGTCGACGAAGCGCTCCTTGTACATACCGGGGGCGACCTCGTCGCGCTCGTTCTGTGAGCCCGCCAGGTATTTCAACGGCCCAGTGCCCAGCTCGATCACAATAATTAAATTGGCCTCCTGCTGAAATTCCGGATCGAGAAACGAGCTCAGGTCCTGCGCGCTGGCCAGGACCGGGCTGCCCTCCGCCGCATCGGGCAGAAGCTCGGGCAGATCGCTGCGGGCGCGCTCCGCCGACAAATCAATGGCCCCCGCGACGGGCTGCTTGCCCTTCGTGGCGGTGCGATAGCAGGCCGCCTCCAACTTCAGTTCCCGGCGATATTCGCCGGCGCGTTGCTTCTTCAGCCGCGCCAACTCGCGGTCCTGCCCCCGGTGCGCCAGGACACAACCGGCCTTCTCGAACGCTACCCGCGCGTTGTCAAGCTGGCCCAGATGTTGGTAGGTCCGCCCCAGCCAGTAGTGTCCGAGCTGAAAGTCGTCGCGGAACTGGGCGCAGTCCTCGTCGCGCGTCGCTGCTGCCAGGAGCGACTGTGTAAAGAAGATGCGTGCGTCGTTGTACTCGCCGCGCAGGTAGGCCGCCAGTCCCAGGTACCAGGCCAGCATGCTGCGCTCGTGCGGCTCGCCCTTAAAAAACTTAATCGACTCGCGGCCCCACGCGGCTCGTGTTTCGGCGGACGCATCCTGGTACTTCTTCACCGCTATATACGTGTCCTTGCCGACTCGTTCGGCATCGCGGTAGTCGCCGCCACAAACGTTCACCACCGTCCCGCACATGCCGTACAAGACGTATTCAGCTTTGCAGCGCGGATCATTTTGCAGGCTCTCCAGGACAGTTGCGGCCGAGCGGTAGTCGGGGTCAACCGAGTGGCGGATGGCCAGAGCGCGCGCCAATCTGTCATCTGGCGATGCGCAGCCCGCCAAAGCTATTGGTAACGTACTCAGCAGTCCCAACGCGAAGCAGTTGCAGACGCGCCGGCGGCGTGCCCTCGTCGAACTCATGCGGCTCTCCTTAGCGGTATACGCTCGCGGCAGTCGACTGCTTCTTGATCTCGTAATCGTCTTCCCAGACGATTAGCGAGTTGCCCGCCTCCGTCAGGCGGAAGCTGAGGCGATAATAAGTAGTGGCCCCCCCACCGACGACGCGATCGATGGCCGCAATCCGCCCCGTCAGGAAGAAATCCGCGCCATGACGCGTCGCTTCCTCCCCGGTGATCTTGCCACGGCGTTTATCCCGGTTCTCCGCCTCAATCGGCCGGGTCAGCTCGCGATCCAGGAAGCGCACGCGGCCTTCGGCGAACTTGATCAGCTCCGTGCGGATTTTGCGGGCGAACTCTGTGCCATCGATGTAGTCGTTGCTGTCGTTGACCACGGGCGCGATTGCAACCATCGGCGGCTCGCAGGCGTTCTGGATTTCCGGCACATTCAGAAGTGAGCGAGCCATACGCTGGCAGACGGACCGGAAGTCCTGGCTCGTCAGCCCTGTTCCGACCTCGTAATCGGACAACGCGTCGGGATCCACCCGCTTGGTAGTTCCGCAGCAGCCCACCAAAGCCAAGAGAACCGGCAGGGCGAGCCGATACCGCCATGATGCCGTTATGCTGATCTTCATTACTCCTACTCCAATCCATGCTCCGAAGCGGCGATCGTGTGATTCCGAGCCGAGCCGTTGCCGAGGCCGCTGAGCGCGGCGCCCCAAGAAAACAACGGCATAGCCAGATTAACAAATTGTTAACCCGGGCACAAGAGGTCATCTTTAGCGTTCCGGAGCTTTTTTGTGGCACTTGCGTAGGGTGGGTTATGCGGGCGAAGTGGGAGCGCTACTTAGTTCGCGGGGCTGCGAACGTCCCGGGCGGGATTCGAACCCACAACCTCTGGCTCCGGAGGCCAACGCTCTGTCCAGTTGAGCTACCGGGACTTGGGACAGGCGTAGTCTAACCCGCGGGCGGATAGCGTCAAGTAAAACCTGGCTTCAGGGCCGCATCGCGGTCGGCGGGTCTTTCTCGGAGTGACCGGGTCGCCTTGACCCTGGTCACTCGGGCCTCCTCGACCTCGATCATTCCGAACGAGATAATCTATCCTGATGTCCCCGAATTTCTTGTTTTCGCGGGAAGGATCGGAAACCAGGCCGGCCGCGTCCCCGGCTCTCGATCCCTGGATTTCTGGGGGCCTGGTGCGCGGCGCAGAACGCTGCGGCCTGGTCAATTTGAGGCA
>JAGPEO010000170.1 GCA_018056925.1 Phycisphaerae bacterium | reverse complement strand
TGCGCGGCGCGCCAACGTGTACTAGCGTGACGCCCGACAACTCCAGTCGCAGCAGCGCGAAGGCGCGCAGCAAGTTACATAGATCTTTCTCAGGGCATATGGTGCCAACGCTGAGCACCACGGGCCCCGCCAGAGCACGTCCGCAGAGCCGCTCCAGGGCCTGGCGCGCCTCGCGCGGGGCGACGGACTCGAGCTCCAAGCCGTTGGCAATGTACACGGCCCGGCGAGCCAGCCCCGGCGGGAGGCTGTCGCGCTGTGATTCGGCCACAATGGTCGTTGCGCTGAGCAAAGAGCCGGCCAAATTCGCCAGGTGGGCGAAGCGCGTGGGCCGCCCGAGCAGCCCGCCATGCCGCGTCTGCACCAGCGAAATGCGAAGCCCCTTTGCCGCCGGCAAGCTCATCACGGTGGCCGCGCTGTTGTGGCTGTTGGCCAGCTCGATGCCGTCTTGGCTGAACCAGTAAGCCAAGCGTGCCGGCAATAGGGGATCGTGGCGGCGGGTGCGGGCCTCACGGACCGTGACGCCGAGAGAAGTCAGTTCTTCCAAGGGCGCGCTGGCCTGCCTCAGGCAGTAGACGAACGTGTCGTGACCGCGCTGCGCCAAGCCGGCGGCCAGAGTGCGAACAACGGCTTCGGCTCCGCCGCCCTGCAGCGTCTCGATGAGCAGCGCGATCCTCATGCGTCAAACTCCGGCGGCACGGGAACAACCTTCAAGCACAAAGCCCAGCGGTTCACCCGCCTCCGAAAATCGCTCGAGAACGCCTGTCATAGCACCCTCTGTATGATCGGCACCGATCTCGAAGAGGGTTGATCCGGGGCCGGCGCGCGGCCGGTGCGCGGTTAGGTCGCAGAACAGGCGCCCGGCAGTGGTTGCGGAGACAGCCCTTGCCCGTCACACGCCGGGGCACCCTCCGCTGGACGGCCCGCGGCGGCGCGCAACTCGTGTGCCACGTTGTTCAAGCTGCACGCCAGTCCCACCAAAATCCAGAAGCCTTCGGCCCAGAGGCGGGTGGTAAACATGCCGCAGGCCAGGTACCCGACTAGCGCGGCTTGCAGCGCCATGGCATACCAACCGAGGTGAAAGCGCACGCGCGGCAGCCCCGGGCCCAAGTGTGCGACCACTTCAGTGGGAACGTCTTTCCAGCGCCGCAGTTTGTTCAAACGCCACAATGAGATGACCACCAAGGCCACGAACAGAAACGCGCCGGGTATGCCGAGTTCGGCCAGACACGTCATCAGCGTGTTGTGCGCGCTGTGCCGACTTCGGTCCTCGGGCGTGTAATCCTGAACGCGCAGTTGAAACTGCCCAAGACCGATTCCCGCCGGGTTTTGGGCAACCATGTCGATTGCGGCCTTCCAATAGGTGATGCGCTGCATCGCGGAGGCATTCTGCTGGTAATCCAAGATGGTCTTCATGCGTTCCCACCAGCCAGGATCCGCCAGTTGCGCAGCCAGCAGGTAGCCGGCCAGAATGCCGAGGCAGCCCTTCACGCGCTGCCGCTTTGGCAGTTGTAGGACGGCCACCACCGTGATGGCTGCCAACCCGAAGAGCGCGTTGCGCGTGCGAGTCAGGATGGCGGCGTTCACGGCCAGGGCCCCGGCCAGCAGCGCAAAGCCGCGGCCGAGCCAAGCGCGCAAAGTGAAGAACATGGCTCCGATGAGCGGCAGTGAAGCGACCATGTGCACGGAAAGGTCACTGGACTCCGCGAAGTCCGGCCCGCCCACGCCGATCGCCAGGCGCCCGCTCATCCGAACGCCGACGCCGCCCCAGGCCTGATATCCCAGGAACGCAACCCCCACGATCCAGGCCAGTAGCGCCAGGCAATAGTGCTCGGGCTTGCGCACGCAGCGGATCAGAATGAACACGAAGATCGCTATCTTGACGATCTTCTCCGCGGTCGCGAGCGTGTCCGGCCAAGTCAGATCCGCCCAGGTCACGGTCAGCAACGCGTACGCCACCAGAGCCAGCATCAGTACGTATGGCGCGGGAAACTGCGTAGCGCCCCCAGCAGAACGCGGGCGGCGAAGCAGCGTGCCGAGTGCAGTGAAGGCCGCAACCGTAAGTGACGTGCGAATGCCCGAGGCGGCCACACTCTCGCCCCACCACTGCGCTTCCGGGTGGAGGTGGTACACCAGTATGTACAACGCCACGCCAACAGCCGGACAGACAACGGCCGCGCACAGCCCACTGACGTACACCAGCCAGAATGCGATCGCAGTCAGTGGCATGCGACTCCCCGCGCAACCGTTGCCGTGCGGCGTCCAGCGGCGCCCGCGCCGGCGGCCTGCGTGGCATGCCCGCGCTCATCCCGGCCCGCCGGAAGCGGGTATGGCGCCTGCAGCCGCCCGGTTTCGAGCAGGCAGCGCTCATAAACTTGGCACATCGCCGTCGCCGTCGCCTCCCATGTGAATTGTTGCACCCGCTGCCGCCCGCGCGCCACCAGCGCCGTGGCCACCTGCCGCTGCAGAATTTGCAGCATCCCCGCCGCAATACTGGCCGGCGAGACCGGATCGCAGTACAGCGCGGTGTCGCCGGCCACCTCGGGCATGCTGCTGCACGCCGAGGTCAGCACGGGCACTCCGCAGGCAAAAGCATCCAGAATCGGCAGCCCAAACCCCTCGGCCAAACTCGGCATGAGCAGAGCTCGCGCCCCGCCGAGCAAATACGGCAGGTCCGCGTGCGGCACAAAAGCCAGAAAGCGGCAATGCTCGGAAATCCCGAGCGTCTGCGCCATTGCGGCCAGTTCGGCCTGAAACTCAGACGTAGCGCACCCCACCAGGACGAGGTCGCAGACGGCACGAATCTCGGCCGGCAGTTGGGCGAACCCAGCGAGTAACCCGGCTGCATTCTTGCGGCGAGTCGGGCCGGAGAAGTTGAGCATCCACGGGCGGTGAAGCTGGTAACGACGGCGAACGGCATGGAAAGCGCTCGACGACGTCGCATCGCTCATGCCGGCAATGAGACGGTCCGCCGCCCAGGGAATGACTGTCACTCGATCGGCGCACACACCAAACTCTCCGCACAGTTCGTCGCGCGTCGTGGCCGAGGGCGTGATGATGTGTCGTGCCGTCCGAGCCGCTCGTAAGACCCCGCGCCGAAAGCGCTCGCGCGCGGGGGGCGGCAGTTCGTCCGCAATCTTGAGTGGAACCAAGTCGTGGACCGTGACCACCGTAGGAACCGGACACCACGCCGGGGCCGCATTGGCAGGAAGGTGCAGCAAATCAAGCCGGTCGCGCCAGGCAGCAACCGGTAAACGCAACTGAAACCATAGATTCAGCCGGTCGCCCGGAATATCTATGCGCCTTAACGCAACATTTGCCGGCCAGGCAGATTCTTCAGGTCGATCTGCTTCAGCCGCGCCGCACACCAGCGGGCAGGCCGCCGCCGGCCGCTGATGGTACAGGTGAAACGTCCAGTCGGGGCGCAACGCAGGTATCAAGCGATAAGCGTCGAAGAGGTTGCGACCTGTGCCGCGCGGCTGGGGAGAGAAGATGGTTCGAGCGTCGATACCGATTTTCATTTGGTTCGCCGATGTTGTGGCCGCGGTTGCGCTTCGGGCTCCGATGCTCAGATGCCCGGGCCTCGCTAGCGCTTCGGGTTTTATCAGTGCTCTGCCGGCGCGCGGCTACTAACAAGATTTATCGGTTGCCTGCCGGGCGTGCTGATTGGGCCGGCAGCTCAGAGGCTACGCCCGCCCGTCCGGTAACTGCGTCAAACAGGCCTTGGCTCTGTATTCCTCTCCCCCCGTGAGCACCGTCAAGAACCGTTTGCGAGTTGATAATTAGCGCAATTCCGCGCAGCCCGCCCCCAGCTCCCGCATAAAGAGCCCGGGATTCGGCTTCACGGCTGAGTACTCGCGGCGGGTTTGAATTTCGCGGCGGCTTCCTTCAGCAAATCCTCGATTTTCTGCAGATCGCCCGCAGAGAGCTTCTTCGCACCTTTGCGCAGCATCTCCATGAAATGGCTGATCTCGCCGGGCGCGACCGGGCAGCCGATATTGCCGTCCGGACCGTCGGACGTCACAACCACCTTGCCCTCCGCATCCAGCACGGCCAACCAGGGCATGCCGGGCGCATCCTTCTCGCAGAAACGGGCCGCAACTTCCTTGGCGTGCGTCATGCGCTCCATGTCGATTTTCAAATCCACGAAGTCGCGCCCGATCAGCGGTTCGATCTCCGGCCGCGACAGAAACGCCTCCAGCCGGCGGCACCAGACGCACCAGGGAGCCTCGAGGCGGAGCAGGATAGACTTGTGCTCGGCCGCCGCCCGCACCAGCGCTTGCGTAACCACCGTTTCCGCGTCGCGCGGCTCGGCCTTCCATTTCGTCAGGAACGCCAGCACTTTATCCGGATCGTGGGCCTGGCCCTTCTCGAGGCTGCCGGTCTCTTGTTTGGCGAGCACCTTGCCGTCTGAGTCGAGTACGACCAGGAACGGCACGCCGGTCTTTTTCAGCTCCAGCCCATAGCCGGAGACAATGTCGGTATTCTTGTCAAACCGGCCGACGTCGACCGGCACGAGCTGATATTCGGATTTCAGCAGGCGCGCGACATCCTTGTTTTCCTTGAATAACGTGTGCAGCCGGTGACACCAGGTGCACCAGTTTCCGCCCAAAAGCAACAAAACGCGCTGGTGTTCGCGCTGCGCCGCTTCGAGGGCCGTGGCAATTTGGGCTTTGGCGTCCGCGGCCGAGTCGAAAATGTCGGCGCTCCGATCAGATACCGGCGCCGTTTGAGCCTGCGGTTCCGCGGGCCGGTCACCGGACGGCACGCCGGCTGGGGTCTGCGCCGCAGCCGAGAACTGTGCACCTACCCAAATCGCGAACAACAAACCGATGGCGGCAAACTCATTAATTCCCATCAACCTGCGTTGCATCGCGTTCCTTTCCGGCGCGGCGGTTCTCCGGCCGTTGTAAGCACCCGTACCCGAGGCTCCGCTAGTTCATTCCAGCGCCACGCGCCGCGTGCGCTTCAGCACCACCGCCCGTGAACTTCGCCCGTCGATGCGCGCCTCCATCGGCTGCGGCAGGCGGATGTGCCGCAGGAACGGCGTTTCGCGCTCGGCCGGCTGGCTTTCCAACCAATTCCAATCGATTGACCCTTGCTTCGCATGCGGCTCGACCGTCAAGTAAGCGATCCCGAACGAGACCAGGTTCTGGAAGAAATGGCTGCCCTGCGAAGGTTCGACCAGGAAGTTGTCCAGCGTGGTCTCAACGATGATGCGGGCCGCGGATATGTCGCCCCAGTTCACCGGAATGCCCAACGCCGGCCTCGAGGAGCCCCAACGCCCCGGACCGATCAACATGCAAGACCGGTTCGCGGCCAGCAGCGCCTGGTTCAGCCCGGCCAGTTCGCCGGCGATCTCGGCCGTCCGCCGGGCGTCAAAGGCGTGCGGTTTGACATAAACGATGTCGTGCACCGAGTCGATTACGCCGTTGCCCAGCGCCCGCGGGCTGTGGCAAAGCACTTCGTCGCCCGTATGATCGCCCAGATCAACCTGGTCTATTTCGCCGTCGCTGCCCATGCACGGTCGCAGTTGCAGCACCGCCAGTTCCTTGGGGTTGGCGTCCAGATTCACCGCGAACTCGATCTCCACCGCGCGATTCATGCCCGCCTGCCCGATCCGCAGCAGCCGCCGCAGAATCGCCGCCAACGGGAACACGTCGGACTTGAGGATCTGGGCGAAAGTCACGACCGGGATGCCGGGACTATACAGGCCGTCATAGAAAGCCTGATTCTCGCGGCTCCACACGGACGCCAGCGGGGCCAGTGTGCCGTGAAGTTGAGCCTGGTCGATATCCAGTTTGACCAAACCGCGCAGCCGCTCGCGGTCGACCGCGCCGTCCGGGTGCATCAAGTCGATGGCGTAGAAGGTGCGCTGCGACTGCTTGAGAAATTCCTCGCCCAGCGCGAGCTGCGGCTGGACCTGCGGGTGGGCCGGGGAAAAACGCAGCGCGGCTTCGCCGTCCACCACCGTCTTGCCCAGCCCGAGCGCTACCAGGGCGATGCCCTCTTCGGGCCGCATCTCACCGAACGGGTAATAGTTGTATGAGCGGGCCACCCCCGCAAAGTTGGGATAGAAGTACTCGCCGTGCCGCGCCCCCACCACCGGCTCCAGCACGACCGCCATTTTCTCTTCCTCGATGCGGTGCGGCGTCATGCTCAGATAGCGGCGGGCCGAGGTGGCAAACGTGCTGGCGTAGACCAGCTTGATCGCGTCGCACAGTTGTGCCAGGCGCACGCGGCCATCGGCGCTGTTATTGGGGATCATGTGCGTTTCGTAGATCCCCGCGAACGGGTGGTACTGCGAATCCTCGAGCAAACTGGACGAGCGCACCGCGATCGGCCCTTTGACCGATTCGAGGAAAGCCCGCAAGTCGCGCACCACCTCTTCCGGCAGCTTGGCCGTCAAGAAGGCCCACGTGAGCCATTCGTCGTCATTGGTCCGCAGGGCCATCATGCGCAGCCGATTGGCTTCGAGGAATTCGTCGAAGACGTCCGTGCCGATGACCACGGAACGCGGCACCTGGATGCTGATGCCCGGGAATTCGCGCTTCAGGTCCGTGCCCGTCAACAAAGCATCCACAAACGCCAGCCCGCGCGCCTTGCCGCCCAGCGAGCCGCCGCCGATACGGGCGAAACGGCTGCCGGCGTCGAAACGCTCCCGCGAAAAGTCCTCGATCATGCCGCGCCGGTTGGCACGCAGCGCATCATTGCACTCGCGGATCAGGTACTGCCGCAAAGCCTCGACGTCGCCGAACTCGGAGACCTTTCGCGGCCGCAAACGTTGCGCCAGCTCGTACTCGGTGCGGGCCCGCAGCCAGTTGGAGAAATGGTTGCGCCGCGCGTGAAACTCGATCGCCTCGGCCGGCACGCGCGCCAGCACCTGCGGCAGGGAGCGCAGATCGAACGCCCGACCGACCTCCTCCCCATTGGGCATACGAAAGACGAAATCGCCGAACCCGAAGTTCTCGAGCATGAACTCGCGCACGTCTTCCAGCAGCGTGGCGGAACGCTTGTGCAGGAACTTGGCCCCGATGGATTCGGCCACGGCCCGGTTGGCCAGATCCGAAGATTGCAGCAACGCCGGCATGTCGGGGTAGTCGGCCGTCACTTGGCGGATGAAGTCGATTCCGGCCTGCGGATCGATCTTTCCGCCGCGCGGGAAACTCACGTCGGCGATGACGCCGAACAGGTAGCGATGGTAGCGGGTGTAGTACTCCATGCCCTTTTCGAACGTCTCGGCCACCAGGATTTTGGGCCGGGCCCGCGTGCGCAGCAGCCGGTGCATGCGGTTGATGCCGTCGGCCATGACGGAGCGCGTCTGCTTGACCAGCTCGGTGTACATGATGGGCAGCAGGGACGAGCGAAAGCGGATCGAGTCCTCCACCAGAATGATCGTGCCGACGCGCGCCAGGCGCGTGTCGTGCTCCACGTTCCAGCGGTCTTCGAGGCACTTGATGATGGCCACGAAGATCTTCGTGTCGCCGTGCCAGATGTAAATGTCGTCCACGTCCAGCTTGTCGCGCTGCTGGCTGACGCGCGTCAGCTCCCAGTTGCTGGAGACAAGCAGCACGATGGGCAGGTCGGGCGCGAACTGCCGCACGGCCCGGCTGAAGCTGAACACGTCCATGTCGCCGACGCGCAGCATGGTGATGATGAAGTCGAAATGCTGCTCGCGGATTGCGGCCAACGCGGCCTCGGCGGTCGAGACGCGGGTGATGTTCGGCACATGGGTCAGGCCCAGATCGGTGAAGTCGGCGTGCAGGGCCTCGGTGAGCAGGCCGTCCTCCTGCAGGCTGAATGCGTCATAGGCGCTGGAGACCAGCAGGATGTCCTCGACCCGCCGCCGCATGAGTTGCGGAAAGCGCTGCATGCGCCAGTCCTGCCAGGCGGAGATTGAATCCTGCTTGGGGGGGACTTCCTTGCTTGTACCGCTGCCGTCCATAACTCCCGTCTGCCATATCCGCGGCCGGAAGCGCTCACCCAGGCTCCGGCCCTGCCGCTCAGCCGATTCGCGGCCGATTGTACGCGGATTGCGGCCGAAGCGGGAGACGCCGG
>JAGPEO010000169.1 GCA_018056925.1 Phycisphaerae bacterium | reverse complement strand
GCGTCTGGCCGCCATAGGCTGCTCCAAGCACCCCGTTCCGTCTGGTCGCGGATCGTCCGCCTGTCACGGCGACTATTATCCGTATTTCGCCGGTGTTCACAAGTGAAAACTGCTGAGCTTAGCTGAACTTGCGCGACGCATGGGAATGCTTGGAATGAGCCGGCCGGCGCTACCTGAATGGCCTTGGCGGGCGGTGCAGCGGTGCTGATGCTGAGAGCGGTTCGACTAGGGTTGCTCCCGCGGAGCTTGATCCATACAGCCGAACCAAATCGGCTGATCGAGTTAACGCGAACGCCCGACCAGGAAACTGGCCGGGCGTTTTCGTATCCCGTTGCCAACCAAGGGTTGCGACGCACCCGCCCACGCGGGCCGCGCTCTGTGGTCCAAACCGCCTCCACCGCGTTGCGGCGGTGAACCTGCACTTCTCCCCCGTGCCGCGAGCAACACGCCGAACTCTCTGATGCTCGTAAACAACTCTCGCCCAATTAACAGAGCCGTCCGTCTCAGACCCATGAGCGCTTTCGAATTCGTGGCGAGCGGATCACTCCTTTGAGGCAATCCAAAGGCTCAAGGCATCGGTGTTGCTGGGCCACGCGTCACAACGCGATGGCGTGGTGAAGCCGGCTGCGGCCAGTGCGCTGACCAACTCATCATCCGGCCAAGCCTTTGTCGTGCTGCGATAGACCCTTTGCTCATCATTTGCATCGGTGACGATGAATTTCTGGATGGCCACCTGTTCATCCGGCAGCCACTTGTTCTCCGTCCGGTAGCGATGCGGATGATCGGAGAACAGGCCGGATTCGAGTTCCTGCTCCGTCGGCTCGCCGCGTCCCACTGCCTCGATGGCCGAAGCGGACTGCACCTCGACGATCAAGCGACCCTGCGGAGACAAACTGGCCCGCACTTTGTTTAGGATCGCCAACGCCTCCGCCGGGGAAAATACGTTGAATTCACCGTAGAGAATCATCACCAGGTCGTAGGGTCCGCCGAAGTCTACATGGCGAATGTCGCCCAGGATGAAGTCGCATCTGGACGCTTCAGGCCTGTGTTGCCGCGCGTATTCGATGGAAGCCGGGCTAAAGTCGATACCGCGGCAATCGTGCCCGAGCCTGGCCAGCCGATGCGAATAGAGCCCCGGCCCACAGCCCAGGTCCAGAATTTGTGACGGTTCTGCGCTCAGCAGATGCTCGTGTATCCACGCTACCTGCTTGTCGATCCATTCATTGCGACGGCTGGCGAGGTCATGGCGCTGTGACAGGTGCTCCTTGAGCATCCGCCGGCTGAAGTCGGGGTCGTTCCAGGGGATCTTGTACCCCTCGCTCCAGATATCGTCCTTCTGAGTTGTCATGTATTCAGTTTGTCTCTGCGGATTGATTCAAAGGAAAAAGCCCTTCGGGAGCGTCCGAGGGCTAGGGAGATCGATGTACGGTCGTTTGGCTGCAATCGATCAGACATCGCTTCAATGCAGCAGACTCGCACGCACGTCCTTCCGTTGCTCGAAGAACATGCGCGATCCCGCCGCACATCCGTCAGACCACGGCATTCCGCCGCGCGGCCTCGCGGAACCATGCGGCGCTCATTTTGGGTGTGCGCTTCTGCGTATTGAAGTCCACGTACACCAGCCCGAAGCGGTTGCCGAAGCCGGCGGTCCACTCCAGGTTGTCCATCGCGCTCCAGTAGAAGTAGCCCTTCACGGGCACGCCGTCGGCGGCCGCACGCTGGAGCTGCGTCAGGTGGGCGCGGACGAACATGATGCGGTCGGTGTCGTAGATGTTGCCGTCGTCGGCGATCACCTCGTCGCCGGCGCAGCCGTTCTCCGTGATGTAAATTTCCTTCGGCCCCCAAAGCGACTGGACGAACTTCGGGGCCCAGTACAGGCACTCTGGGCTGATGGGGAAGTTGTTGATCGCTGCCTTCGCGTGACCCTTGGCGAAGGGAACCACGCGCCACCCTGGGGCCTCGTCGGAGGCGACCACATAGAACATCGGGCAGTAGACGTTGATGCCGACGAAGTCGAGCGGCGAGCCGATGATCTTCAGGTCCTCATCCGTGAACTTCGGCGCGTCCGCGCCGGCGTGCTCGAGGTAGGCGTCGGTGTACTTGCCCTCGAGCATGACGGTCAGGAACGGCGCGTTGCCTTCGCGCGTGGCTGCTTGCGCGGCCTTGATGTGCTCGGGGCCCTCAATAAGCGGCACGGCGGTCTCGATGTTCTCCGCCGGGCCGACCTTGGTTCCCGGCTTCCCCTTCGCCCGGATCGCCTGCACCGCCAGGCCGTGCGCGAGGACCGCGTGATGCCGGACCTGGTTGACCTCACCCGACGGCAGCATCAGCCCGGGCGCGAGATGAACGGTCCGCGACCCGCCCGGCGCGCCCGGCGACGGAACCTTGAACCCCTTGTAGCCGGCCTCGGTGAAGGAGCGGAACTCGTTGATCGTGAAGAAGTGCCGGACGCGATCGGAAAGCTTCTGCGCCACGTAACCGGCGTAGTCGCCGAACGCCTTGGCGGTTTCGCGCGCCTGCCAGCCGCCATGGCTGTCCTGGAGCGCCTGCGGCAGGTCCCAGTGGTAGAGCGTGGCGAAGGGCTCGACGCCGCGCGACTTCAGTTCGTCCACGAGGCGGTTGTAGAAGTCCAGTCCTTTGGCGTTGGGCGAGCCGATGCCTTCGGGGAAGATGCGCGGCCAGGAGATGGAGAAGCGGTACGCGGTCGCGCCGATGTCCTTCATCAGCGCAACGTCTTGCTTGTAGCGATGGTAATGGTCGTTGGCGACGTCGCCGGTGTCGTTGTTTGCAATCTGGCCCGGCGTGTGGGCGAAGCGGTCCCAGATGGATTCGCCCTTGCCGTCTTCGTTCCACGCCCCTTCGATCTGATAGGCTGAGGTGGCGGTGCCCCAGAAAAAACCATCGGGAAACGTGCGCAAAGCGTCGAACGCGGAGTCCGACTTTTTCGCGGGCGGCGTCCGGCCCAGAGCCGCTGAACTCGTCGCGCGCGGGCCAAGCCCAGCTCCCGCCGCGGTATTCATGACCGGACGCCTAGAAGGTTGATTCGACACGGCCAGGTCTCCCACTCTTGTAGAGCCCAAGTGACGCTCAACAGCCGGGCGGCCAAGACCAAGGGGCGACGCACAAGCGGCAGCGCTTCCCATCGATCCGGGCCCGAACCGGTTACGCGCAATTGTACCTACCCGGCCGGGACACAGGCCAGGCATTTTCCTGACCCTGCGGAGACAAACTGGCCCACACTTTGTTGAGGATCGTCAACGCCTCCGCCGGGGAAAATACGTTGAATTCACCGTAGAGAATCATCACCAGGTCGTAGGGTCCGCCGAAATCTACATGGCGAATGTCGCCCAGGATGGAGGTCATGGCGCTGCGACAGGTGCTCGTTAAGCATCCGCCGGCTGAAGTCGGGGTCGTTCCAGGGGATCTTGTACCCCTCGCTCCAGATATCGTCCTTCTGAGTTGTCATGTATTCAGTTTGTCTCTGCGGATTGATTCACGAGGACGCGGCGCATCCTGCGGCGGCTCTTCGCAGCTTACCGCTGCGGCGCACGCTGTATCGCACGGTGCGCCCAGCACAAGCCTATGCACGCGGCCGTTAGGTCGGTCGCCAACCGCCCGATGAACACGCCCTGCACGCCGTAAAAATACGCCCCCGCCCAGGAGAGCGGGATGAGTAGCACGAAGACGCGGATGGCGTTCAACGAAGCTGTCTGTATGGGTTTTTGCAGGCCGGTCAAGATGAATCCACAGTACCGGTGCACTTCCATCGCGCCGTAACCAAAAGAGATGATGCGCATGTATGCCACCAGGCAGTCGATGACTCCCGGGTCAGAGCTGAACACTCTAGCGATCCCCCGCGCACACACGAAGAACAGCCCTGCGATGACTCCTCCGTACAGGAACGCAAAGCGTGTTCCCAACCCCAGGGCCTCGCGGATGCGGTCCTTGCGGTTAGCACCGTAGTTCTGACTCACGAAAGGAGTCAGACATATCCCCAGCGCCATCGGCACAACAAATGCAAACATCTCGATGCGGCTGGCGGTTCCGGCGGCCGCGACGGCCTCACTCCCGAAACGGCTCAGCAGCCGCGTGATAACGCTCGCGGAGATCGGCATGAGAGTCATGCTCAGCATGCCCGGAACGCCAAGACGCAGAATCCGTCCGGACATTGCCTTGTATTCACCCCATCTGGCCTTTCGGAAGATTAGGAGATGGTGTTTCCAGCGCAGCAGGGCGAAGAGCCAGGCCGAAACGATTGCCTGTGCAATGACAGTCGCGAGCGCGGCCCCGCGAATCCCCATAGCCGGGCACCCGAGGTAGCCGAAGATCATGATGGGATCGAGCACCCCATTCAGGGCCGTTCCCAGCAACATCATGCGGCTGGCGGTTTTCGAATCACCCACGGAGATGAGAATGCCGTTCGCCAGCATGGGCAACGACATAAATACCGCGCCGAGGTACCAGGTCCGCATGTATTCGCCGATTAACGTTAGCGCCGCCGCGTCGGCTCCCAGTTTGGTGAAGACGATATCAATACTAAGATATCCGGCAATGGTCATGGCCGCCGAGACCATAATGGCCAGCGTCACGCCGTGAGTCGCCACGCGGGCGGCCTCAGTGCGCGCGCGTCGCCCGATGGCGTGTGAAACGAGGGTCATGACGCCGGTGCCCAGTCCGCCGGCGACAAAGGTCAACAACGTGACGACCGGCAGGGTAAAGCCCATCGCCGCCAGCGGAAGCGTCCCCAGCCGCGACACAAACCATGTGTCGGTGAGGTTGTAAGCCGTCATGGCAAATGTGCCGGCCAACATGGGGAATGCCATGTTGAACAGGGTCCGCTTCACACTGTCACGCACCAGGGCCGACGCGGGCTGCGCAGCGATAGTCGCTACCGAAGTCACCGGGTGGTCGGGGGCTCTTAAGGATTGCTTCGGCGGCTCCTGCTTGGCCGCCGGCTGAGTGATGTCCGTTTCCAATAGCCTATTCATGCCGCAGCGCTTCTACAGAGTCCAGTCGCGCCGCTTTTCGCGCGGGGAAATAGCCGAAGACCACGCCCACGGCCGCGGGGAAGAGTAAAGCGACGAGGATGATGGGCGCATTGAAGACACGTCAAAAACATCCTCGTGATTCGCGGGGGGGATGCCGCCTGGACCAAAGAACACGGGTGATTTCCGCATCCGCTTCTTCCGTCGCTTATGCAGCCCCGCGGTCGGTGCGGCGTGATGCCCTCTTGTCACGGCCGGCCGCTCCCGGCTTTGCTTCGGGCCTGAATGGCGCGTCTCACCTCGCGCAGACCGGCGAGACTGAAGCGGAATATGTGTTCCGCCAGCACTGCTTCAGCGACGTGCTGCCAAGGGGGCGCTGGATGCGGCTTATCTTTCAGATTCAGTCGGCGACGCCGTTCATGCATGAGCGATACCACGCACTGGGCATGAATGCTCATCTCGCACAACTGGACGTCCTGGACGGTCGCGCCCGGGCCGAGGATGTCCCGAATGATCGCGAGATGCATTTGCCGCAGCGGTTCCAGGGCGAGATGCATAATTGCCGCCAGCAGGCCGGTCGGGTTGGACATCTCGCGATGGGCGATATCCAGGTCGCGGCTGGCCGGATCCATGGATCGCCGTACCAGGGCCTGGATGTGTCCGCGGAGCCGGTCCTCCGCCGGGGCATCTGCCGGCACTCCTCCATCCGGCGGGTAGGCCGCAATGCTGCGCTCAAACTCATGCCGCCAGGCGGCGACGTAAATCTCATCCTTGCTCCGGAAGTGGTAGTGCACGGCTGCGATGTTGACCTGGGCCGCGCGACAGATGTCACCGGTTTTCGTGCCGTGATAGCCTCGCTGTGCGAAGAGCACTCCGGCCGCGTCCAGGAGCTTCCTTCTCGTCTCAAGCCCGTCAGCCCGAATGGTTACCAAACGGCCTCCTGTAAGTTCCAATAGATTAAGTGCCAAATTAAAGTAGCCACTTGAATTTGTCAACGCACGTTCGCGATGCCCCCTTGCAGGTGCGCTACTCTCGGAGCGGCCGGCATCCGCCCGAGCGCGCGGCCCGGCGGCGTTCCGACTTCCGATAATCCCGCACCCTAATGATCCCGCCGACTCCCCATACCAGTCCGTCTTCCCAATATTCCCCGCGTTCGAGTACCCCGCCGGGGTACGACCGTACCTGTCGTACCCGCGCGCCATAATCGCTGGGGTGGTGTGGACTTGCTGCGCAGACGGAGCCAAAGAGAACGATTGACAGACGATGAGAACAACTGTCAAATATGCGGGTCGCCTTCGGGGGGCAGGCAGTCGAGCCCCGAAGAAAGGGAACCGCCATGGCCAAGGCCAAGTCGCCGGACACGGTGATGACAATCGAAGAACTGTCGCAGTATCTGAAGATCTCCCGGTCCACGCTCTACAAGCTGGCCCAGGAGGGCAAGTTGCCGTCCCAGAAGGTCGGTCGGCACTGGCGCTTCCACCGCGACGCCGTGGACGCATGGCTGAAGAACCAACCCGGCGAGCGATGAGGATTCCGCATGCACGCAAAGAACACGAAGAAACAAGGAACACCCGGATGAGCCGCCGCCTCGTCTCCAAACAACGAGTGGCTGATCACGGAGAGGTGTTCACCAATCCACGTGAGGTCAACGCCATGCTGGACCTGGTCCAGCAGGAGACGGAGCGCATCGACTCCCGTTTTCTCGAACCCGCCTGTGGAACTGGAAACTTCCTGGCTGAAGTGCTGGAGCGCAAGCTCTCCGTGGTGGGTCGTCGCTATCGTCGCAGCCAGATTGAGCACGAACGCTACACGTTGCTCGCCGTCTCATCCGTCTACGGCATCGACCTTCTTGAAGACAACGTGGCTGAATGCCGTCAGCGCCTTCTCGCCATCGTTGAGAAGCACAGTAAGACGCTGTTCAACGACGAGTTCCTTCGCACTATCCGGTTCGTCCTTGAGCGGAACATCATCCACGGCGATGCGCTGTCGCTCAAGACAGTTGCCGACCCACCGCAACCAATCGTCTTCTCTGAGTGGTCCCTGGTGAACGGCAGCATGGTCAAACGCAGAGATTTCGAGTTCCACGAACTGTTATCGTTTGCCGGGATGAGGGGGGAGCCGCTCTTCTCCGATCTCGGCGAAGAGGCCTTCTTCCCGGAACCGGTCAAGGACTACCCCCTGACCCATTACCTGAAACTCGCCGATGCTACAGAGTAACTACAACCCGGACGTGCTCACGTGCTTGGCCAATCTGAGCAGCGACGAGGTCTTCACGCCGCCGCAGATAGCCAACGATATCCTCGACATGCTACCGGCCAAGCTGTGGCGCGACCCTAACACCACCTTCCTTGACCCTGTCTGTAAGTCCGGCGTTTTTCTTCGCGAGATCGCCAAGCGGCTGGATCACGGACTGGAACCCAAGATTCCAGACAAGCAGAAACGCATCAATCACATCTTCACCAAGCAAATATTCGGCCTGGCAATCACCGAATTGACGGCTCTGCTCGCTCGGCGATCCGTCTACTGCTCCAAAGCAGCAGACGGCAAGTATTCAGTGTGCGAGGGGTTTGCGGACCCCCAAGGCAACATTCGCTTCGAGCGAGTCGAGCATGAGTGGGACAACGGCCATTGTCGCTTCTGTGGGGCGAGCCAAGAGAACTATGAACGTGGTGAGGAGCTGGAGACGCACGCATACCAGTTCATCCATACGGACAAGCCCGAGGAGATATTCGACATGAAGTTCGATGTCATCATAGGCAACCCGCCATACCAGTTGAGTGACGGCGGCTTCGGCCGCAGCGCGTCTCCGATCTATCAGAGGTTCGTTCATCAGGCGAAGAAGCTCGCCCCCCGCTATCTGACGATGATCATTCCGTCGAGGTGGTTCGGCGGCGGCAAGGGTCTTGATGAGTTCCGCCGAGAAATGCTGAACGATGAACGGATTCGGAAGATCGTAGACTTTGAAGACTCTTCTGAGGTTTTTCCTGGTGTCAGCGTGGCCGGTGGCATCTGCTATTTCCTCTGGGAGAAGGACTATAAGGGGCCGTGCGAGGTAGTGAATATGCACGGAGGTGTTGAGGCAACATCAACCAGACGCCTCAATGAGTTCAGCACCTTCATTCGCC
>JAGPEO010000168.1 GCA_018056925.1 Phycisphaerae bacterium | reverse complement strand
CTTTCGGCGCGCCCACCGAGTGACATGCGCGCCAGCACGAAGAATCGCCGGGCCAGTTCGACTTCATCAGGCGCCGTGAACGGTGTGCCGGTGGACTCCAAGGCGAACTGGTACTCGTCAGCTTGCCTCGCTGCGTCGAATTCTTCCTGTGCGTAAGGCGTAAGCGTCAACTTATGAATCAGCACTTCGGGCCGGTCCCGCAACACGCGAAAGAAATTGACTACCTCGTCGTCAAGGTCGTTGTACACTTCGACCGGCGAAGGCGGCTTGTTCAGCAACACGCTCGCCATGCCGCCGTGCGTCTCGACGTAGGTCGAGTGCGGGCGCATCTCGGACACGATGCGCTTAGCCAGGTAGAACTTGCCCCCGTGTATTTTGCACGCCGGGCGGATTGTCATGCCGCCCCCTTCGCGTCGTCTGCGGCGCAGGCGCACGCTCCGCACAGCTTGTCCCGGCTTCGCAGGTGCTTGGTTGGGAAGGCTCGGTTGCAGCGGGCGCACGGGATTTGCTCCTGGCCACGCGATTGCATCTCGACGCGGGGTTCGTACTGCGCTCGGCTGTTGCCCTCTTCGAGCGCTTCGGTCATTGTCTCGTGCCCCCACAGCAAGCGCATCTCGTCCGGCAGTGGAATAACCTTGTGATTCCCCTCGCGCTCCATGTCGCCAGATCGCGTAATCTGGCTGATGGTCAGCGACCGGCTCGGCTTATCGAGCACGAGATGCAGGCCGTTTCCCGTTCGATCCAAGTCGTAAAATTCACGCTGCTTCGGGTTGCCGGGAGTCTGCTTCCAAGGTCCGTACATAGGGAACATCCTTGTCCTCTCACTTGGCTCGCCACGGCTTACCCCAAACTGAACCCCAAACTTTCTTGGGGGTTGTCGGAAAGTACTTATTTTCTAGGGGATTGTGCGGGGCATGTGCGGCTTATGAATCCGCCGCTCTTAACCAACTGAGCTACGCCACCCACGGCTTCACCGCGGCGCTTCGGCCGCTTGCGGCCGTGGCCGGCACGCCGAAGCCACGGCTAGTATATACGTTCGGCGGCCTTCGTAAAGACGTTCGCGTTATCGGCAGCGCGGGTTTTGCGCGCCGGCCGCCGCCCCTGGGTTTTTCGCAGCGTCCGCAACCTTTCGGGTTTGGCGCACCGCCTGCCGCCTCCCGCGCGGGCCCCCCGGCCACAACCCGCGAATGCCGAAACGCAACCACGCCGAATACTGCCCTACCGCATCAAGCCCCTTCGATCCCCTAGCCGATAAATTCTGCGCACACGTCCTGTACGCCGGCGCAAGCGCGGCCGGCGCGGACAGGAGTCATCGGCTCACGGAATGCGCGGACAGGAAGCGATCAATGGAACAGGAAGAGCGGAACAACCAACCGCAGAGCGACGGGAACAACGGTTCAATCCAATCTGAAGCCCTCTCCAGAAGCGGGCCAAACGGTGCGGGCGACGCCCCGGATTCAGGCGCCCCCATGCGGGCCTCGCAGCGTAACGCTGCCATCGAGGCGCGCCGCCGCATGCAACAAGTGGCCGAAAGCGTCGCCGAAGCAGAGGCCCTGGCGCCGGCTCCGCTCCACGACACTTTCCTGGACGAGCGGAATGACGTGATGAGCGTCATCAACGAGCTCGAAGAGCAGCTCGACCGTCACCAGGACGTGCGCGAACGCCTGGAACGCGACCTCAAGGAAGCCAACGAGCGCGCCCAAGGTGCCGCTCAGCATACCCAGGAGCTGGAGTGGCAGGTCGTTACCCTCCAAACGCGGGTCGAAGCGCTCGAGCAGTTGCGCCAGGAGGTCGCGCTGCTGGAAGAGGAGCTCGCCACTGCCAACGCTCAGCTACAGGCAGCCAACGAAGAACAAGCCCGCAGCGAGAAAGAACGCGCCCGCCTGCGGAACGAGCTAAAAACGGCCAACAAGCAACTCGAGGAGCTTTGGGCCCTGCGGAAGGAGCGCGACGGGCTGCGCAGCGACGTAGCATCGCTGACCTCGCGAATTGAGGAGTTGGACCGCGCGCAGCGCGAGTTGACCGACGAACGCGGCGCCCTGGCGGCTCGCCTGAAGGAAACCGCGGTCGCGCTCGAGGAAGCCCGTGGCGAGCGCCACCAGCACCAACTCCTGCTGCGCGCCGCCGAAGACCGCGCCCGCGAACTCACCCGCGTTCAGGAGGAACTGGCCGACAAGCTCGAGACCCTGCGAGCCGACAAGAAGGCCCTGCAGGTCCAGGTGGGCCAGTTGGAACGCGAAAACGCGCGCCTGGTCGAACAGCGACAATTCTACGAAACGGAACTCTCCTCGATGCGCAACGCCAGCCGCAGTGCCGAGTTGGCCCTGTCCAGCGTCAAGAAGGCGTTCGCCGAAGTGCGCGTCGCTTTGACCGAGACCAAGTCTCGCGCCCGGCGCCGCATGATCGACACTTGGCCGCGGATTGGCATGCCGCTGCGGGGTATTGGCGACGCGGCCGAAATCGACCAAGCCGACGAGGCGACCGGCCAGACCATCGCACACGATTCCGACGCCGTGAGCGCTGGGAAAGCCTGAACCTGCTTACGACTCAATTCCTGCCCCGGAGGGCGCCGTCCGCAAGACCGGCGCCCTTTTTTGCTTTTCTGCGCCAACTTGGCTGACCGGCCGTCCTGGGCAGCGCGGCTCTGCCGACGAGGCGCGGCGACCGGCACCGCCCCTGAGACAGCCAAACCCCCTGCTTGACGAACGCCGCTCGCCGCGAGCCTAATACCGCTAATCTGGACACCCGACTGCTGATGAGCCGTGAACCCGCAGACCCCACACACACCCGTCGCCGCCGCAGCATCTGACGCATTCCGGCTGCGCCTCGATCTCTGCGACGAGGCCGCCGCCGGTCCCCTGGCCGGCACGACGTTCGCCGTCAAAGACATGTTCGACCTGGCCGGATTGGTCACCGGCGGCGGTACTCCAGATTGGCTTGCGACCCACGCCCCGGCCCGCGATACGGCTCCTTGCGTCGTCGCCTGCTTGAGGGCCGGCGCGCGGCTGGTTGGCGTCACGATCGCCGACGAGATGGCTTTCAGCATCACCGGTGAGAACGCCCATTACGGAACGCCGCTGAATCCCGCAGCACCTGACCGCGTGCCCGGCGGCTCATCCAGCGGCTCGGCATCAGTGACCGCCAGCGGCCTGGCGGACTTCGCACTGGGCACCGACACGGCCGGCTCGATTCGCGTTCCGGCCAGCTATTGCGGCATATTCGGAATACGTCCAACACATGGGCGAATTTCCACGCAGGGCGTAATGCCTCTCTCGCCGAGCTTCGACACAGTCGGCTGGTTCGCCCGCGACGGCGGGCTGCTTGAACGCGTCGGTAAAGTGCTCCTCGGCGAAAACGACGCCGGCGGGCAGCCAATCCGCCGGCTGCTGCTGCTCGACGACGCCTTCGAGCTTCTCGATCCCGAGGTGCGGGCACCTCTTGAACGCGCCGCCGAGGAACTGGCCGCGACGATCGCCCCGATCAGCCGCACCACGCTCAGCTCCGAGGGTTATGCCGACTGGCTGGCATGTTTCAACGCACTGCGGCCACCCGAGATATGGGCGATCTATGGCGATTGGATTACGCGTACCCAGCCGCGCTTCGGCCCAGAAATCGCCGCCCGGTTCGAGGCGGTCAAGCGAACCGCGCACGCCGACACGACCGCGGCGCGGCGCTTTCGCGCCGCCATCCAGGAAAAAGCGGCGCGAATGCTTGGAGACGGGAGCGCTTTCCTTCTGCCCACTGTCCCAACGATTGCGCCCCTTAAGGGTACGCCCGCGGCCGCAACGCAGGCGCTCCGCGAAAACACGTTTCGTTTGACGTGCATCTCACCGCTATTGGGAACGCCGGAGGTCTCCTTGCCGCTGGCGACCGCAGACGGTTGCCCGATCGGCCTTTCGCTAGTCGGCCCAACAGGCGGCGATGCCAGTCTTCTGCGCGCGGCGGCACAACTAACTCCACGCCGCGGCTAATGGCGCCCACCGTCAGCCGCTTTTCAGTCTCCACTGAGGATTAGCGCGCGCAGCGCTTCCGTCAGCCGGTACAACGGTTCCGCCCTGACCTGCGGGGCCGCCAGTGTGCCCGTCACGTGGTATTGCACAAGCTGGCGCTCCGTCGTTTCGAGCAAATCCCCCAAAGCCGCCATGCGCGGCCAGTTACGCGGGTGCGCTCCAACCAGCGTCATGGCTATTTGGTCGGAGTCCATGTTCCAAATCCCTTCGCCGGCCAGGTGCAGGTCGGGACTCAGCAACTCCAGTCGCGTGAAATGCAACTCGGCACCATCCCACGTGAAGCGCAGCTCGGCCCCCTGCAGTGCATCACTCACAGCTTCCGCGTGCGGATTCGCCTCAACTACTTCGGCCGCCACGGGTGTCTGCAAGATCGACGCCCCCGTCACGCGCAGCTCGCCACCGCCCTGCCGGCTCGCGGGATCATCAGCATGGCCGCGTAGAAAAACATATCCATCAAGAACGCCCCTGCGCATGGCGCCGGCTCGCGCAGAGCGCCGCTGCCCAGCGAGCGCCGCCGGGTCTTGGGCCGGTTGTTTGGGCAGGAACTCATCGAGCAGCACATTTTGCAATGTGACCGAAAGCTCGTATTCTGACGTCACCGGGTCAACATGCACGAATCCCACCGCATCCCCGCCGCAAATCTGCCCGCGCAGCTCATCCAGCCTGATCCAGCGCTCGCCCGCACGATAGTGAATCTCGCCCGCCAGCCCGGCCAGTCGACGGCCCGCCAGCGTGCCGCTTTCGATACGCAACGCCCCGTCCAGGCCGACCCCGCCCGCGGGATCGATGCGACACGTTCCGCTTAGACCGCCCTCGATATCATCCAACGGCACACCAAGCTGCAACGCGCCGTCGGAAAGCACAAGCTGTCCACCGAAGTTCCATGCGACGCCATCCCGCTCGGCCAAACGCGCCCCGGCGGTAATCTCCAGTTGCAGCCGGCCTTGCGCCTCCAGCCGCCGCACGATGCGCGCCAGCTCGGCCGGAAGCGCTTCGGTTACGCTGGGCGAGAGATCGACATCGCGCGCTGCCGCGCTGAATCGGGCTGTCCAGCCGCTTTCGCTGTCCGACAGCTCGCCCGATACCTCCAGTTGGCCGGCCTCTCCGCAGCGCGCTTGAGCCTCCACAATCTCAACGCCGTCTGACGTAAGGCGCGCCTGCGCTTGGATGTCAGACATGTCGAGCGGCAGCGCACTCGGCTCCATGCGCTCAGCCGACAACTGAATTTCCGCGATCTGCCGTGCGCTGCCTTCCGGTTCGCTTTCGGGCCGCAGTTGGAGCTGCACATCCCCCAGGCCGGCCAGCCCCAAGGCCTCAACCTGTGCCCGCCAGCGCGGCGGAACCAATTGTCGCGCCAGCGTCTCCATTTTGGCCTGGGCGATATTTACGTCCAGCGTGACCGGTCCGCCTTTGCTCCCCGGCAGCGTTCCGGCGGCCGTCAGCCGCGCCGCGCCCTGCCGCGCCTCAAATGACCCGATCACGCTCTCGCGATCGGAGATGATCAGCCGGCCGTGACAGTCGCCCCATTGCAGCTCCGGGTCGAAGCCGGTCAGCATGCCGCGGCGCAGATGCACAACATAGGCGTCGCTACGCGTCCCGGGCTCGCCCGCAGTGTGAATCCGGCCGGCCACATCTGCTTGACCGTCGAAGTTTATCTGAGCCGGCGTGTCATCGGCGCGCTCCTCCACGCTGATGCTGCGCTTCACCGGAACGTCGCTTACCGCAATGCGCACGTCGGCTTCGCCGCTGTCCACTCCCACCGTGCCGGCAATCATCGCCGGGCTCCCTTCCAGGTAGCCGCGCAGGTCCTGAATTTCGATGAAGCCCTCCGCGATCTCGAAATGCCCGGTGGCCTGCTCCAACCGCTTCCCCGGCTCCAGCAGGATGCTGCTGCCGTCACCCAGATCAGCGCTGATGAAGGTTTCCGTCGGCGGGTTTTCCGGAAGTTCGGGGGGACCGTCCTCGCGCTGCAACCGCACCGTGACGTCGCAACTGCCGGTCGGATCAGTTTGGTCCCACAACCGGCGGTATTTGCTTGGCAGCGCCGCGGCCAGATCGCCATCCAGAGGCACGTTGGTCCCGCTGATAGTCAGATCAAAGCCGGTTGCGTGCGCGGCCCGGTTCACGTGGCCCGTGGCTGTGGCGTGGGCCGGGCCGTGGCGCGCCGTGAGATCCAGGTCCAGGCCGCGGGGCGAGAAGGTCGTCCGCCCGCGCGCTTCGGTGAACTCGTAGGGAAACGTGTGATACCGGCAGCGCACGCCCTGGGCATCCAACCAACCTTCCACGTGCAGCCGTCCACCACCCGTCTCTGCGTCCCAAACTCGGCGCGCCTGCACCAACAAACTGAACAGGCCGCTCGGACGAAAGTCGTTTAAGACGTTGCGGACGCTGAGCGGCAGCCGCGGGGAGTCAATGAACGCGGCGTCGCCCGGTCGCGTCGGAAAGTGCATGCCAGTGACGTTTAACTCGGCCGAGACCA
This sequence comes from Phycisphaerae bacterium, assembly GCA_018056925.1. Taxonomy (GTDB): domain Bacteria; phylum Planctomycetota; class Phycisphaerae; order UBA1845; family Fen-1342; genus JAAYXS01. Next base: position 1,636 of record JAGPEO010000168.1, on the reverse strand, counting down.
CGTGGTCCTGGGCGGCGGCCGGTTCCAGCAATGCCGCCAGATCGGCCGTCAGCTTGAAAGCCGCGGGGGCACGATTGACTAGCCCCGTTCCGGTCAGCTTCACCAGCCCGCGACCGTTGCTCTCTGGCGTGCAGTTGAGCGTCAGTTCGGCGTTGCTGACCTGAAGAAATCGGCTCCACGCGGGAACCGGCGGCCGGCCTGCCTCCGGCACTTCGACCGGAATCGAGCAACGCAGCCCGGCGAACTGCAAATCCACCGCCGTGAGCGGTAACGGCAGTCCGCCCGGCGACTCAGCACCCGAAGACGACCCAGCACTTAAATCTGTCATAAGCGCGATACGTCGCACGCGACCGCGCCCGCGCAAACCCAGGTCGCTCCACGCCTCCGCGATTCGGGGAAAGAAGACGGCCAGCGTATCCAGCTCCAGCCAATCGCAGGCGCTTTCGCAAGTTTCGCTTTGCGGATCCCAGCGCAGCGTGAACAGTGGCTCGCCTTTGTCACCGGTGCGCCGCAATTCCAGAGCGTAAACCCCGTCCGACCAGGCCCCCTCGCCGACGACGCGCCAATGCCGAACAAGCTGCGCACCGCGCGGATCGCTTTGCGAAACGCGGATGTTCGTGTCGCCCAGGCGGAGTTCCGGTATCGGTGTTCCACGGCGCAGCATCTGCAAGATGCCGCGGCCGGCCGACGAGTTTGCCAAGTCTTCTATTTCCAGTCCGGCCGTGTCTCCGAGCGGGTCCGTAGCCCCGCCCGTCTCGGGCAGGACTACGGCGACATCCGCTCGGTCTAACGCCGCCCAGCGCGGAACAAACTCCCCTTTTAGCAGTGCCCCCAGCCGGCACCGGATACGTGTCCGTTCAATGCGCAGCACCGCCCGCACGCAGGGCGCGTCGTCGGCCAAACTGCCCGGCCCGCGCAACGCCAGGTACAGACCCCGGACCTCCAGGCCATGCCAGGGCGTGAATGAGATGCCGTCCAGGCTCACAGCCTCGACGGGCCACTCATCGAAAGCCGCCAGAAGCTGCCGCCGCAAGCGTCCTGAATTCGTGAAGTAGAGGTACAGGCCGGCCGTGAGAACCAGGCCGGCAATCGACAGCCATGTCATCCCGCGGCGCCAGCCGCCATGCCTCTGCGCCATATCCGACCATTCTGGCCGACTATCGCTTTCGGCGAAAGCCGTTCGAGCCACGAATCCCGGCAATTTTCCGCGCCCCGCACGTAGCGCTCCCAGCGCGCGCCTCGCCCGTTGTCGGCGCGGCTGGTGCCGTGTTGTGTGGCGCCGTGCTGGGTCGTGCCGGGTTGGGTGGTGCCGCGTTGGGTGCCATGCCCAAGCTGTAAGCGCGGGCATGCCCTGACCAAAACGACCGCAGCGCGCATGCCCTAATCCAAACGACCGCAGCGCGCCGTCTCGCCACAACGCCTCGCCTCGTTTCCCCCAAAGTCGCGAACCCACCCCCTGAAACGCTATTATCGGGAAGAACGAAAGGCCGAACGCGTCGAGCTTAGCATTGGCGAAGAAAATCAATACGACTGTCTCCGCCGCCGATTTCATTCCTCCCAGCGATAAGCCGACACTAACCGAACTCGCCGCCGCCGCTGCAAGTTGTCGCGGCTGTGATCTCTACAAGCGCGGCAC
>JAGPEO010000167.1 GCA_018056925.1 Phycisphaerae bacterium | reverse complement strand
TTTTTCAGCAGGGCGTCGGCCAGTTGTTCGCCCAGCTTGGCGGCGGCCTCCTTCGAAACCGGTTCCATGGCCTCCCGCAATTCCGCTTCCAGCGCCAAGAGCTGCTCGCGCGACTCATATACGGCTCCGGCCGCCGCGCCGCGTTCCGCCTCGTTGCGCCCCAGCCCCAATTCGAACTCGAGTTCGATCTCCCGCTGCCTGGCGCTGTCCTCCTCCAGTTGCCAACGGGCGCTGATCACTTTCAAAAACTGCGGCTGCAGTTCGTCGAAGCGGGCCCGCAGGCTGGCCAGCAACGCGGGATCGACTTGCGATAAGCTTTCCGCCGTCTGGTACTGCACGATTGTGGGCTGCGTGATGTTCTCGATCGCCTGGGCCAGTTCCCGGGCCCGCCGGCGGTCGCCGGCCACAGCCGACAGTATTTCGTTTTCTTTCACCAGCGCTTCGCGAATGGCCGCGATCTTCTCTTGCTCCGCGTTCACCACTTTGCGGAATTCGGTCGCCACCACCTTGTCGGGATGCACGTTTTGCATGCCGACGTAGACCACTTCCAGGCCCAGGCCCAACTCGTCCACGCGCTTTTGCAGGCGCTGTTTCAAAATCTGTCCCGCCGTGCCGTACTTGTCCCCCAGCAGCGAGAAAATGTCCCAAGCGGCCGCAAAACGAACGGTTTCCTCCCAGGCCACGTCCAGCATTGCCTGGTGCGGCTTCTCACAATTACGGCTGTAGTTGGCGAGCTGCTTCTCGTCGATCCGGTATTGCGCCACCATGTCCAGCCGGACCGTGTTCACGGGCCAGGACTGTTCGAGCCCGGCGGTCTCGTCGTCCAGTTCCGATCCCGTTTCCACGGTCTGCGGGCCGGGCGGTACCGGGATCAGGAAGTTGAAGTGCTGTTGGCCGAAGTGTCGTTCATCGGTCCACAGTGCCGCGCCCGTCTTGTGCTGCGAATCCTCGCTGGGCCGGGCGTCAAACTGCTTGAAGCCGATGTTGATCTGGTGCAGGTTGCCGGTGTCGTATTTGCACGCGATGTCGACCGGCCAGGGCAGCTTCCAATAGAAGCCGGGCGGATAGGGCGCGTCGGCGTTGAGTTGCCGCCCAAAGCGCTCGATCAACGCGTGCTGCCCGGGTTGAACCACAACCACGGAGGTCAACAGCCAGAGAATCAGCAGCCCCGCCCCCAGCAACGGCACCAGCCACTTCTGCAAGAGCTGGTAGAACCAAGTCTGCGAAACCTCGAAGCCGAACTGGTAATTCATGGCTTCGGCGATGGTCGAGGCTATGCCGCCGGGTTCGGAGATCAACCCCAGCAACCGGCTGTCGAAGCTGGCGCGCGGCTCGGCGCCGCGCATGCGCGGGCGGTAGATCTCCAGCACGAACGAGAAGAGCGTTTCGGCGGCCAGTACGATCATCAGGGCGCAAAGCGCGAAGCCGACCGCGCGCTCGACCGCCGACACCTCGGCGTACTTGTAAACTCCTAACGAGACCAGCACCGCCAGCGCGCCAAGAGTGTTGCCGAGGGCGTATGACCCACAGGCCCGCAGAAGCTGCCGCTGAGGCTCGCGTCCCATGCCCGAGGCGTAACGCGAGAACACGAAGAACAGCAGCATGATGACCGTGAGGACGACCATCGAGATCGGCAGATGGACCGCATTCAACGGCGGTAGGTCGCTCCCCACCCGGAACCACAGGAACAGCCCCATCCCCGCCAGGAAAGCGGTGTGCAACAAGCTGATGGCCGGCACCAGCCAGCGCTGCATCCACTGTAGGCGAGCCTCCGCGACGCGGTATGCCAGCCCGCCCCCGCCTTCCTCGTCGAACATGCCTTCGGCCGCGCCGATGGCCTTCTTTTCGCGCCGCAGTTCCTCGAGGTCCATAGCCTCCAGCGCCGCCAGTTCGCGCTGCCGGAATACCAGCAGTGTTACGAACCACAGCGGGATGCCGCCCGCGACGAACCACGTGAGCACGAACATCGCTGACGACTGAGCTGCTTCCGACAGGGCAAATATGCCGGCCGCAGCCAGAATTTGCAGCACCAGACCCCACAGGCTGGCCCGGCGACTGCGGGTAAACGGCGTTTCAGTCACGATTCACCTCTTCTGTATGCGGCACCGGTCCTGTATGCAGGACCGGTTTGCAGCCGGTCAATCGGCTATTCCAGCGGACCCTTTTCGAACCGTAGCGGTCCGCCCGCGTACCCCAGCTTGTCCGAGTGATGGCTCGCGGCAATAATGCGCCCCCGAAATTGGCCGCTGCGGGGCTGCGAGCCCGCCCGGCGGCACGATTTTCACGGCAGGACGGTACAAGGCTCACATGCAAAAGCTTCTGGCGATCACGCGTAACACCTTCGTTGAAACCACTCGGCAGCCCATTTACAGCGTTCTGTTGTGGGCGGCCGCCTTCTGGGTCGGATTCGTTAGCCCGGCTCTGGCCGGATTCACGCTCGAAGTCGGCAACGACAAGAAGGTCATGATCGACGTGAGCCTGGCCACGCTGCTGCTCTACGGCCTGTTGGCCAGCGTCTTCAGCGCCAGCAGCGTGATCACTCGCGAAATCGAAAGCCACACAGTATTGACCGTTGTCTCCAAGCCGGTCAGCCGCCCACTGTTTTTGCTCGGAAAGTACCTGGGCGTGACCGGCGCCGTACTGCTGGGCTATTACTTCCTCTGCCTCGTGCTGCTGATGGCCGCCCGCCACGGCACCATGGAAACGGCCGCTGAGAAGTTCGACCAACCGGTGCTGGTGTTCGGTCTCTCGGCGCTGGCGATCGCCCTGATCGTGTCGGCCTTCGGCAATTACGTCTATGGCTGGCACTTCACTAGCACGTTGATGGCGTGGGCGGTGCCGCTGGTCAGCCTGGCGCTGTTGCTGGTACTGTTCATTGATCCGGAGTGGAAGCCGCAGTCGCCGGCCAAGGACTTTGGCGATTTTCAACTCATCTACGCCGAGATTAGCGTCTTCTGCGGAGTGCTGATTCTGACGGCCTTCGCCGTTGCGCTCGCTACGCGCTTCAGCTTGGTTGTAACGCTGATGCTTTGTGCGGCGATTTTCCTGCTTGGTCTGCTGTCGGACTATTATTTTGGCGGGCCCGCTATGGAGGGACGCGGTCCGCTTTACAGCCTGCTGTATGGGGCGGTTCCAAACTTCCAGTACTTCTGGCTGGGCGATCCGATTACGCAACAGCTCACGATTCCCGGCCGGCAGGTGGCGGCGGTGGCCGGATATGCCAGCCTCTACGCACTGGCGGTGCTGGCGCTGGGCGTAAGCCTGTTCCAGACCCGCGAGGTCGGCTGACGAGCGCTGACACCGTGATGTAGGCCGTCTCTCAACCACCCGACTGTCATCCAACCGGCTGTAGACCCACGCGGCCCGCTGCTTCCGTCTCCATCGCGGCGCGCCGGGGCACCGCCGGTTTGTGCGCTTCCAAATGCTCGCCAAAGCGGACCATGCGGGCACTGTTGAATACCACGATCGCTGACGAGAGCGTGTGCAGGAACGCGGCCATCATCGGCCCCACGAACTTGTAAACGATGGCCACTTCCGCCACGAGGATGAACGTGACCCCGAAGATCAGGTTCTGCCAGATCACATTGGTGGTCTCGCGCGAGAGATTCACCAGGAATGGCAGCCGCCGCAGGTCGTTGCTCATCAGGGCCACGCCGGCGCTGTTCATCGCGATATCGCTGCCCGCCGCGCCCATGGCGATTCCCAGGTTTCCGGCCGCCAGTGCCGGAGCGTCGTTTACGCCGTCGCCCACCACCGCCACGGTGTGCCCGCGCGCCTGAAGCGCGCTGACCAGTTCCAGCTTGTCCTGCGGCAGGACCTCGGCCTGCACGTCCGAGCAGCCCATTTCCTTGGCTACGCGCCGCGCTACCGACCAGCGGTCGCCGGTGACCATGATCAACTGGCGGATGCCCAGGTGCCGCAATTCGTCCAGCGATTCGTGGGCCTCGGGCCGCGTGCGGTCCTCCAGTCCGATCCATCCCAGGCATTGCGTGCCGCGCACTACGTACAGCGTGCTCAGGCCTTCCGGTTCGCGGTACTTTTCATCGTCCATGGGGCCCAGATCAACGCCTTGCTCGGCAACCCACGTGCGGCGGCCCACCGAGACAATGTCGCCATTGAGCCGCCCCGATACACCTTTGCCCGGGGCTTCCGCGAAATCAGTAGCCTCTTCGAGAGGTACCCGGGCACGCTGTGCGACCGTTGCAATGGCCCGCGCCACCGGATGCCGGCTGTACTGCTCGACCGAAGCCGCGGTGCGCAACAAATCGGCCGCATCCACGCCGGGCGCGGGCATCAGCCGCGTCACCGCCAATTCGCCGGTGGTGAGCGTGCCGGTCTTGTCGAAAACCACAGCGGTGAGCTTGCGGGCCCACTCCAGGTTGCTCACATCTTTGATGTAAATGCCCAGCCGGGCGGCGGCCGAGAGGGCCGCTACGACGGCGGTCGGCGTCGCCAGAATCAGAGCGCAGGGGCAGGCGATCACGAGCAGCGAGATGGTCACGGTCATGTCGCGCGTGAAGAACCACACCACACCCGCGATCATCAATGTGACCGGCGTGTACCAGGCCGCGTATTGATCGATCATCCGCATCAGCGGGATCTTGGTTCGTTCCGCGTCAAGAATCAGTTCTTGGACGCGGCCCAGCGTCGTGTCGTGACCGACCTTGGTGACCTTGACCTGCAGCGCGCCCGTCAGATTGGTGGTGCCGCCGAAGACATCATCCCCGGCGCTCTTTTCCACCGGTAGAGACTCGCCGGTGATGTTCGCTTCGTTGATGGTCGACCCGCCGGAGAGAATCACGCCGTCGGCCGGGATGTTGTCGCCGGGCCGGATGTGAACCACGTCGCCGGCTCGCAGGGCGTGTGCATCGACGCGTTCCTCGGAACCATCGGGCAGGATGCGATGGGCCTTGGTAGGCGTCAGTCGCATCAGTCCCTCGATGGCCGCGCGTGCTCCCAGAGCGGTGCGCGTCTCAATCAGGTTGCTCAGCAGCAGAAAGAAGGCGACGACGCCGGCCGTCTGATACTCGCCGATCGCCATCGCCGCGAGGATCGCCAGCGCCACCAGTTCGTCCATGTGCATGTGGCCGCCAAACAGGCATTTGGCGGCGTGCACCCAGAGCGGCACCGCCAGCAGCAGCGCCCCCATGGCGGCCAGCAGGCCGGCGTAGATATTTCGGCCGCTGTCGTCGCCGGGCGCGACTTCCCCCTTGAACGCCCACTGGGCCACAAAGGACATCAGGACCAGCATGCCGCCCAGCAATGTTGCAATCAGCTTGAGCGTCGCACGTCCGGTTTCCGATTTCACGGACAAGTGATCATGCACCATGCGCCACCCTGGAAGTCAGCCCAGCGTTTCTCCCTTGGCGTAGTGCCAGGGACGACACGGTTCGGCAACCCGCGACGCTGGCAAGATCAGGCACTGTAAGCACTAACGACTCTTTGTCAATTCGAGCGGAGCCGAGGCGCCTTGCCCCGGGCAGCGCCGCGTGTCCAAGCCGAGAGCAAGCGCAGGGCTTGTCACCCCGGACAACGCGCTTGGTCCTCGCGGGCATTTCGCGCTCGTTCTCCCTCGCTCGCGCTTCGGGTCGGATCGCTGACCCTCGTCGCCACCTGGGCGAGTCGTCGTGGCGAGCTGGCGCATCGCCTCCGACGGTTGGCGCGGAGCCGGCCGGGTTCTTCACTTGATTACCCTTACGAGCGGCAGCGCGTCCGGTTCGCGACCCCAGCTTGAATTCTTGGCTGGCTCGACGCTGCAATCGGTGAAGCTCACAACCTTTTGTGGTAACCGCTTTGGGTCAACATGCTCGGGTACAGCCGCGCACGACGGCCCATGCATTGATGTCGACCGTCCCCGCCGCAGCCACCGTGCGGATCGCCGCAGGGTTTCTGTCCGGCACGGCCGTCAACTTGATGACTGGGGCGACCTCGTTGGCGTCACCGGGCCGCGCGGCGCAAGGGCGCCGCGGACCGGGTACTAGCCATAAGAGCATCGCGGGCTGCTGGGGCACACTAGGCCGACGGCGCCGCGCCTTCAGCGGTGCCCTCTTCCTTCTTGACCTTCTTCTTGCCTGCGTGGGCCTTACGGTGCGCAACTTTCGGCAGCCCCAGCGGGCTGCTGTCTTCCGCAAAGCGCTCTTCAGTTATGAGGCGCGCGACTCGCTCGGCTCGGCTGAGCACGTTACGGTGCCGCTCCAGCGAACTCTTCCTGCGCAGCGATCGATCAACGGACATCAATGGACTCCGAGATTTCAGCCCGGCAATGCTACCGCGCAGCGGCCGGAAGGACAAGTCCGCCGATTTTCCGTCAGGGCATCCGCGGCCCGGTAGCAGCCGGGGCGTGTCGGCCCGGAACCCGCCACCCGCTTGATCCGCGCGACGATGCGAGCGTTACGACAGCCCATCAAGTTCGGACGCCCAAGCCGGCCCTATTCGTCCCAGGGCGTGTGCCTGGTGACCAGTGCTCACAGCGGTAATACCGACGCGGCAAGGATCAAGCACCTCCTGAAAAACAGGTCAGAAGAGTCCTGAACCACCTCGCAGGGGCGACGAACGCATATGATCGCGCCGGTTGTCGCGAACGCCTTTCAGCGAGCCATGGCCCTTGGTTCCGAAAGCCAGACAAAATCATGAACCAGCGTATTCATTTTCAGAATGTCGCCCCTGAGGCGCTACAGGCGATTTACGGGCTGGAGAAGTACCTACGAAAGTCCGGCCTCGAGCGAGAGCTGCTCGACCTGGTCAAGCTGCGGGCCTCCCAGCTCAACGGCTGCGCATATTGCGTGGACATGCACAGCAAGGACCTGCGTGCCGCCGGAGAGAGCGAGGAGCGCCTCTTCGCTCTGCCGGTTTGGCGGGAGTCGCCCTACTACACCGAGCGCGAGCGGGCCGCACTGGCCTGGGCCGAAGCGCTTACCAACATCCAGGACGGCCACGCCCCGGATGACCTCTACGCCTTGGTCCGGCAGCAGTTCAGCGAGAAGGAACTCGTCGATTTAACAATGGCCATTGTCGCGATCAACGGGTGGAATCGCCTGGCGATCGCATTCCGCGTGCCGGCCGGAACGTATCAGCCGGCGCATCACGCAGTAAAGACGTGAAAATGTCCCGCCGCGTCAGCTACTTTCGAGCAGGTGCGCGGCGCGCAATTGATTAAGTAACAAAAAGAAGTAAATCAACCCGCGGTATGGCTTGCAGGACGCCAGGATTTGTTGGACTCCGTCGTAGTTGGGACGTTTTTCCAAGTGCAACCAACTTTGCAGTTTGCTCTGGCTGCCGACATCGTCAGCCGGGAAGGTGTCCCAGCGTCCCAGGCCGCGCAGCAGCACGTACTCCGCCGTCCAACGCCCGATACCTGTAAGGTTGAGCAACGCCTTGAACGCTACGGCATCCTCTTTCGTTGCCAATTCCTCGAGGTTCAACTCCCCGCGCACGACGGCCCGAGCGAGCCAGCGTATGGTTTCGACCTTGCGCCCGCTGAAACCAAGCTGCCGGATCCGCGCGCGTCGCTGGCCCGCCAAATCCTCCGGCCGCGGGAACGCGTGCTGGTCACCAACTGCCGGACCGAATGTGGCAGACAGCCGGTTCAGTAGATGAATCCCCACAATCAGCGAGAGCTGTTGACAGGCGATCCCATTGAGCACGGCTTCGAAAACGGAAGGAAAACGCGGCGGCTTGAGGCCGATAAAGGGCGCCACGAGAGGCGCAAAGTCCTTATGTTCTCCAACGCGCCGGTGAAACTCGCGCAAATCCGCCCGCAGCCCCAACACGCGCTCCAGGAGCAGCACCAGCACTTCACGGTCGCGCGCCCCGATCCGACGCTCGGATGTGCAGACCCGCAGGCGGGGCGCGTCGCCTCCGGCCACTTGCTCGACGGCAACCTCGATCGGCCGCCCCCGAATCGGCACGACGCGCCGGTAAGTCTGCCCGTCCCAGCGATCGATGAGGTTGATCGGCACGCGCCGCAACGCCCACACCGTCAGATCCAATCGGAAGGGTGCGACCGGTCGCAGGAAAAAACCTGCCATCCACTGATTTTAGACGACGCGGAACCTGGTCACGGGTAAGGCTAATTACCCGCACCGGCTAGCAATTGCCAGGGCTAGCGAGTGCCGTGGGGTATCATGG
>JAGPEO010000003.1:26675-34354 GCA_018056925.1 Phycisphaerae bacterium | reverse complement strand
CCGCGGTGCAACTTGCCCGCGGTTTGGCCGAGCTCCGGAGCGATGCGCCTGAGCTTGCATCGCGCCTAAGACTTTGCATGCGCCTGCCGATCAGTGCGGGCGGAAATGTTCCGGGGCGACATGCCCCGGCTCTGCTCCTCAGAGCACTCCCACGAACATCAGTAGTAGCGCCAGTGCTTCCGCCGCGCTAATCGCCAGCGCCGTCACGCCCCAACGGAATTGGCCCGGCGTTCGTACGGCAGCGATAGAAACCAGCGCCGCAATCGGTACGCCCATCAACATCATGCTCGAACCGAGCACATAGAGCATGTGCCCTCAGCAAAAGAACATCGTGAGCACATACCCGATGACCGGCACGCCTGCGAAAACCAAAGCCACTTTTCCGCCCATGTGCTCTCCAGACGCCCCCGGCCTTACCTTGAGTGTATCGGTCGTGGAACCGCCTGCCAGAAGATCAGACGGTCACTGCCGCCGGGCACGTCCGTTCGGGCGCTCTCCGGAACAGGAAACTTCACAGTACGTGAAGTTCATGTAGCATTAGCACCACAAAGGCCGCCACGTCCGCCACGCTAATGGCCAAAGCCACCCTGCCCCACCGCCTCCGCATACACACCGCAACGGTGGATACTAACAGTGCAGCCGGTATCCCCAGCAGAATCATGCCCAGACCGAGCGTGTCCAGCGGGGGCACTCAGCAGTAGGTCAGTCCGAGGACAAAGCCGACGATCGGGACTGCACTGATGAACAAAGCGATTTTCCCGACCATGAGTAACCTCCAACCACAATCGCAAGCGGGTGCCTGACCGGCCTCAGGCCGCCTTTTCCGCCATTTGCGGCAGCGAACTCATAATGTCCTGCACAATGATGTCGGTACTCAGCCCCTCCGCCTCGCCTTCGAAGTTCAGCAGCAGGCGATGCCGCAGGGCGTGCGGAGCGGCCTTTTTCACGTCTTCGAAGCCGACGTTGTACCGCCCGTCGAGCAGCGCATATATCTTGGCAGCCAGCGTGAGCGCCTGCGCACCGCGCGGGCTGGAACCCCAGCGCACGTATTTGTTGACGCTGGGGGTCGCGAAGGCCCCGTTGGGGTGCGTGGCCAGCACCATACGGATCACGTAATCCTGCACGTGCGGCGCGATGACGACGCGCTTCACCAGGTTTTGGCCGGCAATGATCTGCTCGCCCGTGAGCACGTGCTGAACCTCGGGCTTGTAGCCCGTGGTAGTACGATCCAGGATCGTCTTCAACTCCTGGCGGTCGGAATAGCCCACAATCAGCTTGAAGAAGAAGCGGTCGAGCTGCGCCTCGGGCAGCGGGTATGTACCTTCCTGCTCAATCGGGTTCTGCGTGGCCAGCACGAAGAACGGCTCCTCCAGCGTGTACTTCGTGCCGCCGGAGGTGACGGTATGCTCCTGCATGGCCTCGAGCAGTGCGGATTGCGTCTTCGGCGTGGCGCGGTTGATTTCATCCGCCAGGACGATCTGGGCGAACAGCGGCCCGCGCGTGAACTGGAACTGGCGGCGGCCGGTCTGCGGGTCTTCGGTGATGATGTTCGTGCCGATGATGTCGGCGGGCATCAAGTCCGGCGTGAACTGGATGCGGGCGAAGTCCAAACTGAGGGCCTCGGCCAGCGTGCGGATGAGCAGCGTCTTGCCCAACCCCGGCACGCCCTCCAGCAGCGCATGCCCGCCGGCGAACAGGCATACGAGCACCGCTTCGACCACGTCATTGTGGCCGACGATCATCTTCTGGATTTCCGCTTTCAGGGCTGCGAATTGGGTGCGAAACTCGGCCACCTGCTGCTCAACCTGACCGGCGTCACGAACGGCCATAGGCGTCTCCCGTGGAAAAAGGCTTAACCGCAGAGGACGCGGAGGATGCTGAGGCAGGAGCTCTGCCTCTGCGTGCTCCACGTCCTCTGCAAGAGGATCTACGCAAATCGCGGGAAAAATTCTACGCAAAACGCGGGAAAAATGCTAAGCTTTATGAGTTCGCCTGTCGCGATCATCCAGCCAGGATTTGATCTCGGGGTAGACCTGCGCGGTCGCGATCGGGGCGGCCTCGAATTCGCCGTGTGCGATTTCCGGGTACAGGCGGAACGTCTTATCGCGTGCCTGAATGCGCTCAAAGAACACCTCGCGCGTGACGGCCGCGTTGGCGATCCGGTCGCGCCCGCCTGCTACTACCAGCGTGGGCACGCTCACGTTCGCATAATTATCTGAGTAGACGTGGTCCGGGCTGCCCAAGGTGCTGACAAACGCTTTCGCGCGCACGGACTTTGCCATCTGCGCCAGCACGCCGGCCTTCATGTGGTCCACGATGTAACGCCGCCCCTGAAGAAGCACCTCGGCCCGGTAGTTCGTGGCGCCGGTGAACCGGCCGGCCACCCCCAACAAGCCCTGCACCAGTTTGCATTGCGCCTCTGCCAGCGTGTCCGCCAGAGCCGGTGGCAGTTTCGTCCACCACGACTGGCGCCCTTCGCCGCGCATCCAGCCCAGCGGCACGTGCCCCGCTTCGGCAATCAGGGCTTGCAGCCACGCCCAGCGGGCCAGCAACTCAAACGGGTAATTGGCGTCCGCGTCCGTGCGCAGGAAATCGCGCAGCAGCGCCTTCCAGTTCACGCGGCCGCTCGCGTCACACGCCGAACTGGGCCAGCACAGCGCCGCCGGAAATTCGACGAATACGGCGCCGGCTAGCTGCTCGGCCCGCCGCGCGGCCAGTTCCGCATCCGCGACGATGTGTGCTTCGGCGCCGCCGCCAATGAGCTGCGCCCCTTGCGCGAAGCCGGCCAGCACCATGGCCCCCATGCTCGCGCCAACAACAAACGGCCGTCGCCCGGTCGCGGCCAGCACGTGCTCCACGACGGCCGGCATGTCGAAGACGATGAAATGATCCACCGACCAGTCGTCCAGCGCCGGCGGCGGCAAGCTGAGCATGTGCGGCGCGCCATGACCGCGGAAGTTCACCAGCCAAAGGTCATAACCGGCCGCGCTCAGGATGCTTGCGAGACTGTGATATTCATAATCCGGGCCAGTAATGCTGGGCAGGTCCCACAAGTCCGCGTTGACCCCCAGACCGTGCAGAAAGATGACCGGCGCGCCGCGACCAGGGCGGCGTTTTACAGCCAGGCGTGCACCGTCGGACGTAGTGATGTATTCGATCTCTCGCTGGCCGTTACCGGGCTCGTTCATGTCGATTCCGCTCTGGAGGCACAAGGTTGGCCGCCAATTTCGCCGCCTCGACGACAATCAGCGGCGCGATTGCCAGCCCGGCGATCAGCAACCAGGCCGGCCCGCCAACGCCGCTCACCTGGAAAATCGGGCGCAGCGCGGGAATCGTCAACGCCGCGAGCTGCAACAGCCCCGAAAATGCAATCGCCGCCAGTAGCCAGGGATTGCTGAGCAGGCCCAGGCGCGGCAGCGTGTACCGGTCGCTACGGCAGCCCAGCGCGAAGGCGAGCTGCGCGTACGCGAGCGTGCCAAACGTGACGGTGCGGGCGACTGCCAGGTTTTGGGGATCGCCGGCATACGTCAGGTGGAAAGCGAGCGCGCCGGCGGCGGCGATCAGCCCGCCATGAAAGAGGATCAGCCCGCCGCGCCTGAGCGAAATCACCGCCTCGCGCGGCGGCCGCGGCGGGCGCGACATGATGTCTGGTTCCGGCGGCTCCAGCCCCAACGCCAGCGCCGGAAAAGCATCCGTAACCAGGTTGATCCACAGAATCTGAATCGGCACCAGCGGCGCCGGCCAGCCCAGCAGCGCGCCAAAAAACATCAGCAGAACCTCGCCGGCGTTGGCCGAAAGCAGGTAGTGCACGAACTTGCGGATGTTGTCGTAAATAGTGCGGCCCTGCTCGACGGCATTGACGATTGTGGCGAAGTTGTCGTCCGTCAGAACCATGTCTGACGCTTCCTTGGTCACGTCCGTGCCCGTGATTCCCATGGCGATGCCGATGTCCGCGGCTTTAAGCGCGGGAGCGTCGTTCACGCCGTCACCGGTCATCGCGACGACGTGCCCGTGCGAGCGATAGGCGCCGATGACGCGTAACTTGTGCTGCGCCGAAACGCGGGCGAAGACCGGCACGCTCTCGATGCGCCGCGCGAGATCCTCGTCGGTCATGCGGTCCAGTTCCGCGCCGGTGACGACAACCTGGTCCGGCTGGGCCATTTCCAAGGCGGTTCCGATCGCCCGGGCAGTGTCCGCGTGATCGCCGGTGATCATGACCGGGCGTATGCCGGCCGAACGGCAGCGCTTGACCGCCATGCGAGCCTCTTCACGCGGCGGGTCGAGCATGCCGGCCAGGCCGGCAAAGACGAGGTCTTTTTCGCGCCGCTCCTCGGGGTTCACACCGTCGCGGTAAGCCAGGGCGAGCACGCGCAGCGCTTGTTGAGCCATGGCCAGCGCGGAATGGAGGATTTCCTTGCGGCGGGCGTCGGTGAGCGGGATTTCACGGCCGCCGGTGCGCTCCTGGGTGCACTTCTCGAGGATGACTTCGGGCGCGCCCTTGGTGTAAATGCTGTACGCGTCCTCGCGCCGCACGATGACCGACATCGCTTTGCGCTGCGAGTCGAACGGAATTTCGTGGACTATCCGGCGGCCGCGGTCCTCGATTCTTATGCCCGCTTTGGCGGCGGCGACGACCAGCGCACCTTCGGTCGGGTCGCCAACTACGCTCCATCTGTCGCCGGCCTGCGGGTCGCGATCGAGGCGGGCATGGTTGCACCATGCGCCGATTTCGAGGGCGCGCAACAAATCCGGCTCGGTCTGCGGGTCCACTTCCGCATTCGTCTCGCACTGCCGGAATTCCCCCTCAGGAGCGTAACCGATGCCAGTTACCTCAAAGCACTTTCGGCCGGCGAACACGCGCCGGACGGTCATCTCGTTGCGCGTGAGCGTGCCTGTTTTGTCGGAGCAGATCACGGTGACCGCGCCCAGCGTCTCGACGCTCGGCAGCCGGCGGATCAGCGCATTGCGGCGCGCCATGCCTTGCAGGCCCAGCGCCAGAGAGATCGTGACCACCGCCGGCAGACCTTCGGGCACGGCGGCCACCGCCAAGCTCACGGCCGTCAGGAAAATCTCCAGCAAGTCGCCGCCGCGCAGCACCTGCAGAATGAAGATGATCGCCACCACGCCCAAAACGACGAACAACAGCGTCCGCCCGAGTTCGGCCAGGCGGCGCTGCAGCGGGGTCGGCTCCGGCTGGTGCCGTTCGAGCAGCCCGGCGATGCGCCCCAGCTCGGTCTGCATGCCGGTCGCGGTAACCACGGCGCTGGCGGTACCCCGGGCAATGCTGGTCCCCATGTAGGCCATGTTGACGCGGTCACCCAGCGGCTCGTCCTCGTCCAACACGGGCCGGTGGTCTTTCTCGACCGGCATCGATTCCCCCGTCAGGATGGCCTCCTGGGCGCGCAGACTGGCCGTGTTGATGAGCCGCACGTCGGCCGGCACGCGGTCGCCCGCCTCCAGCTCGATGCGATCGCCCGGTACGAGGTCTGCCGCCGGCAGAGTCTGCAACCGCCCCCCTCGAATCACCTTCGCCTGCGGCGCGGACATCTCCGCCAGCGCCGCCAGGGCTCGTTCCGCCCGCTCCTCCTGGACAAACCCCAGCACGGCATTAAGCACAACGATGGCGAGGATGACCACCGCGTCCAGCCACTCCCCGGCAACGCCGGAAATCAGCGCAGCGGCGATCAGTATCCAGATGATCAGATCCGCAAACTGCGCGGCAAAGCGGCGCCACCATGGCACGCCCACCGCGCGCGCCAACTCATTCGGGCCGAAGCGGTTTCGCAACTCCTGTACCTGCGCAGCGCTCAGGCCGGAGTGCGCGTCACTCGCGTAATCGCGCAACACGTCCTCTGCGGAGAGCGCGTGCGGGGCGGATGACGGCGAAGGTCGCGACTGCGGTTTCGGCGGGAAGTTGCCCGACGGAGGTTCGGCTGCCATACCCGAATTATTGCTATCGTACCCGCGTCTGTCGCGTTCGCGCCTCAGTGCACGTGCAGCCCTTCCACGCGCGAGTCGCGCTCATCGCGGACAATGTGCCACCGGATGCGCGTGAGCCGTTTCAGAAAACGGCGGTCATGGCTGACCAGCAACAGCGCGGCCGGGCAATCCGCCAGTGCTGCTTCCAGGCATTCAATCGACGGCAAATCCAGGTGGTTGGTCGGCTCGTCCATGATGATCAGGTGCGGCTGGAGCGCCATGCCCATCGCCAGCAGAATCTTCCTGGTCTCGCCCGGACTGGGTTGAGCCGTTTCAAGGAGGGCGCGCGGGTCGGATCCCAACCTGCTGATGTGGGACAGGGTCTCGCCCAAAACCTGGTCCGGCAGCTTGCGCAGTTCGGTGGCCGCTATTGCGCCCCGCTCAGCGTCCAGCTCCTGCGGCAGGTAAACAACCCGCCCGGCTGGCAGATCCAGGCGATCGACTATGTGACGCACGATCGTGCTCTTGCCGCTCCCGTTTTTTCCCGTCAGGCCGATACGTGCATCCGCAAGAATTACCAGCTCCGGGTGAACCAGCCACCTATCAGAGCCCAGCGCCAGCCTTCCTGCATCCAGCCGGAGTAAAACGGGGCGCCGGGCGCGCTCGCCGCCGAGAGCTACACCCATCTTTGAGATCGCCCGCACCTGAACCTGGTCCACGCGCGCCGCGGCCTGGGCCGCACGGCCTTCGAGTTGCCGCATTCTGCGTCCCGCGACGCCATCCTTGCCGGTGTTGCGGGCCAGGTTAATCGCTCCTTTGCCGTCATGATCATGCTTGTCCAAATGACGCTTGGAGCGCAGCTTGTCCGCGCGGGCCGCTTCGCGCCGGCGGTTAGAGACTTCGCGCTCGATGCGGCGCAGCTCGTGCTGCAACCGCTCGCGCTGCGCCCGGACGCTCGCCTCCTCCGCTTGCTGCTGTGCCCGTGCCGCGCTGTAATTTCCTGACCGCAGCACTACCTGCCCAACGCTCATCAGCAGGCAGCGCCGGCATAGCCGGTCGAGCAACTCGCGATCGTGGCTCACGAGCAGACCGATCCCGGAGAAGTCGTCCAGCACGCTCGCCAGCAGGTCGCGCGTCTGGCTGTCAATGTGGTTGGTCGGTTCGTCCAGCGCCAGCACCGCCGGCTGGCGCGCCAGCACAACCGCGAGCTGGGCCCGCTTTTGCTCGCCGTGACTAAGCGTGTTCCACCGTGTGAGCCAATCGGCCTGAAGGCCAAGGCGGCCGCGCAGCACGCAGGCCCGCGGTTCGTCCGTGCTCAAGAACTCCGGCAATTCGGGCGGCGGGTGATCCGTGCGCTGGGGGCAGTAGGCGACCGGGCCGGGGCGGTGGATTCCGCCGCTGGTGGGCTCAAGTTCCCCGCAAGCCAGGCGCAGCAAGGTTGATTTGCCGCAGCCGTTGGGCCCGACAATACCCGTCCAGCCGCGTCCGAAGCTGGCGGTGACGCCGCTCAAGACCGGGGCTGACGCGGTTTCATACACGAAGGAAACACGTTGAAATTCGAGCGGAGATAGCGGCATCGGCACTCCCTCCCGCCTTGCGAAAGTCATCCAACCTTCGACGCAGGGTGTAGGGCCTAGTTCCGCACGGTCGTCTCCGACTACCTGACTTGATGTCTACCCGAAGTGTAGCAGAAAGGCGGGCCGGCTCCAATGCGAAATTCTCGGTTCCCTGGTGCGCCTTCGGTAGCGAAATGTTTGTTT
>JAGPEO010000003.1:0-26575 GCA_018056925.1 Phycisphaerae bacterium | reverse complement strand
ACCCGCTTGCGCAGACCCTTATGGACCTTCTGTTTCGGCATAATCGTTCCTATCCAAGTCGTGTGTCGAGCCGATTAATATACTGCCGCCGGCGCCGCCGGGCAACGCCCGCGGCCGAAAAAAATCGATCGGCGCCCTAGGGATTGCATGCCGGACGACCGCTGCATAGGCTGATATTATCTTTGATTGCGGTCCAAAACCCGGTGCGGACGTCGGGGTGAGCAGCCTGCCCGGCGGACCTAAGCCGGTTCTAAGTTACGTGTAGCACCGGAGATAGGACAGGATTGCGAATGCCACACAAGCGCCTCGGAATCGTCGTCGGCGGGGGGCCCGCCCCCGGAATTAACGCGGTCATCGGAGCGGCCGTCATTGAGGCCATCAACCGCGGCTTTGAGGTTATCGGCTTCTACGACGGCTTCAAATGGTTGTGTTCCGATAATTTCGACCCGCCGACGCACTCGGTGCGGCTCGACATTAAGCGGGTGGCCCGCATCCACTTTGACGGCGGCTCGATCCTGCGCATATCGCGCACCAACCTCCTCGATAACGAGAGTCTGAAAACCAGCACCGTCGTCAAACCCGACCCCTACAAGGTCGGCCTGGTTGTCAGCCGGCTGCGTGAGCTGGGCATAAACTGCCTGCTCACCATCGGCGGCGATGATACGGCCCTCAGCTCGCGCTTCATTGCCGAGGCCGCCGGCGACCGCGTGCGAACCGTCCACGTTCCGAAGACCATCGACAACGACGTGCCGCTGCCGCAGAACCAGGCTACCTTCGGCTTTGCGACCGCCCTGAACTACGGGACGCAACTCATCAAGAACCTCATGCAGGACTCGCAGACCACCGGCCGCTGGTACTTTGTTACGGCCATGGGCCGCAGCGCCGGCTGGCTGGCGATGTCCATGGGCATCTCCGCCGGGGCGACCGTCACGCTGATTCCCGAAGAATTCACCGAGCGGAGCAGCGTGCAACGCATCGCGGACGTGCTCGAAGGGGCCATTATCAAACGCCGCGTCATGGGCCGGCCGGACGGCGTGGCCCTGATTGCCGAGGGTCTGGCATATCGCTTGGGCGACCGCGAAGAGCTCGAGCGTCTGCTGGGCCGCAGCGTGCCCGTGGATGCGGCCGGCCACCCGCGCTTGGCGGAAGTTCCGCTGGCTGAAATGCTGCGTCAGGAAGTGCAGGCCCGCTTCCGCGCCCGCGGCGAAAACATGCCGCTTGTTTTGCACACGATCGGCTACGAGTTGCGCTCCGCCGATCCCACACCGCACGACATGGCTTACTGCCGCAGTCTTGGTTACCACAGCATCCGGCTGTTCGAAGACGGCACGCGCCGCGCGTCGGGCTGCCTTGTAGCGTTGGTCAACGAGAACCTGGTCGCGCTCGACCTGCACGACCTGGTCGATCCCGCGACCAACCGCATCCGCACGCGACTGGTCGACACGCAGAGCGACAAATACAAAGCCGCCCGAGCCTACCAGATACGCCTCGAGCGTTCTGATTTGGAAGACCCGATCATGCTGGCGCGCCTGGCAGTCGAGGCGCACATGTCGCCGGCGGAATTCAAGAAGCGCTTCATGCGCGCCGCCACGCCCATATGCGAACTCGGGCCCGAAGAGGACGCGGCTCAACCCGAGCCCGCGGCCGCCACCTCGGCGACGTAACATGGTGATGTGATAAGGTGATAAAACGATAAAGTGGTAAAGGACGGTCCGCGGAATCCCCTTTATCACTCTATCACTTTATCACCTTATCACCCTGGCGCCCGCGTGCCGGTCCAGATGCTCGCACGCCCCTAGGACACCGTCGATCCCGGCGGGACCGGTTTTTCTGTCGTCAGCAGCACGACTTGCGACTTGTCCGGCGTGGACGCGGCCAGCAGCATGCCCTTGCTCTCGAGCCCGCGCATCATCCGTGGCGCGAGATTGGCTACCACGATGATTTGCTTGCCGACGAGCTGCGCCGGTTCGTAGTGCGCCCGGATGCCCGCGACGAGCTGCCGCTGCTCGGGCCCGAGGTCCACCTGCAACACGAGCAGCTTGTCAGCATTCGGATGTGCTTCGGCCGCGGTGATCGTGCCGACGCGGAGGTCGAGTTTGAGAAAGTCGTCATATTGAATGATTTCTTCTGGCATGGCTTTCTTCCTGTGGGCTCTTGCGGCATCGCGCCGTTCCGAGCCAGTTGAAAACGATCTTATCGGCCGCGAACGACGTGCGGAATAGCAGGCCGCCGGCCGCGGCGCGGTTCTCGGCGCTGCGGACGACAGGCTATCATGCGTGCGTGAAGACCATCGGCCTGATCGGCGGAATGAGCTGGCAATCCACGCTGGCGTATTACCGCATCATCAACGAGCGCGTTGCGAAGCGGCTGGGCGGCCTGCACTCGGCCAAATGCGTGCTGTACTCGGTCGATTTCGCCGAGATCGAGGAACTCCAGAGCGCCGGCGACTGGGCCACGGCGGGGCGGGCAATGGCGGAGGCCGCACAGGCCGTCGAACGGGCCGGGGCCGATTTTGTGGTCCTGTGCACGAACACCATGCACAAAGTTGCGGGCGCGATCGAGGCCGCGGTGCGGATTCCGCTGCTGCACATTGTTGACGCGACCGCCGAGCGGATTCGCGTGGCCGGCTTGCGACGCGTCGGGCTACTAGGGACGCGATACACGATGGAGGATGACTTTTATCGCGGCCGGCTGGAAAGCAAGTTCGGCCTCGAGGTCGTTACTCCCTCCGCCCCGCAGCGCCAACGCGTGCACGACATCATCTTTGATGACCTGTGCCGCGGCGACACGACTGGCGCGGCCGAGTTGCAGAACATCGTTGGCACGCTTGTCCAAAATGGGGCGCGCGGGGTGATCCTCGGTTGCACCGAACTGGGTCTGGCGATCAAGCCCGAGAGCAGCCCGGTTCCGTTGTTCGATACTGCGGCGATTCATGCCGAAGAAGCCGCGGATTTCGCGCTGGCGCCGGCAGCAGCGACTAGTTGAAACAACATCGACCCATTGATAACCGCCGCCACAATAACGCAAAATACCAATACAAAAATACCAATGCCGATGATGGAGCGTACATGCCCGACCTCCTGCTGATTACCGACATTCGCACGCTGGCCGCCGTGCCGCCGGGACCATTGGCCGACGCCGCCATGCGTGAGTGGCCGTTGATCGAAGACGCGGCCTTGCTTGTTCGTGACGGGCGCATTGCCTGGTTCGGTCCGCAGCGGGAGGCGCCGGCCACGCACGAGGGCGAACGGGTAAGCGACGCGCGCCGCCTCTCGGCGGCCGGCGGTTGCGTGATTCCTGGGCTGATCGATTGCCATACGCACATTCCTTTTGCCGGCAATCGCAGCGGTGAGTTCGTGCGGCGTCTGGCGGGTGAAACGTATTTATCGATCATGCAGTCCGGCGGTGGTATACGCGTGACGACCGCCGCCGTGCGTCAAGCCAGCCGGCAGCAACTTGTCGATGAAAACCTGCCCCGCTTGCGGCGCATGCTGAGCTACGGCGTGACGACGGTGGAGTGCAAGAGCGGCTACGGCCTGTCGCCGGAGCACGAAATCAAGCAGCTAGCGGCCGTGCGCGACCTGGCGGCCCTGCAGCCGATTGAACTCGTTCCGACCTACCTTGGCGCCCACGCGTTACCGGCTGAATTCGAGGGGCGGAGCGACGAATATATCGAGCTCATGAGTAGCCCGGAGCTGCTGGCGCGAATCGCCCGCGAGAAGCTGGCCCGCTTCTGCGACGTCTTCTGCGACCGCGGCGCGTTCACGGTTGAACAGGCACGCACCATGCTCAGCCGGGCGGCGGCCGCTGGATTGCGACCCAAGCTGCACGCGGACGAGTTGGCCCAGATTGGGGCCTCCGGACTGGCGGGCGAGTTGCAGGCCGCTTCGGCGGATCACCTAGAACGCATCGACGACGCCGGAATCACGGCTTTGAAGAGCGGCGGCGCCGTGGCGGTCGTGCTGCCTGGCACGTCCTTTTTCCTGGGCATTGAGCATTGTCCCGCACGCCGCCTGATCGAAGCCGGCCTGCCGGTCGCAATCGCCACTGATTTCAACCCCGGGTCCTGCATGATCGAGTCCCTGCCGCTGGTCATGGACATCGCGGCCTGCCAATTGCGCCTGCGGCCGACGGAGATCGTGGCCGCGTGTACCGCAAACGCGGCTGTGGCCGTGGGGGCGGCCGAACGTCTGGGTGCGATCGCCGCGGGCTACGAGGCCGACCTGGTCGTGCTCGATGCCCCGACGCTGGATGAGTGGTTTTACGCGGTGGGTCGGCCACAAGTACGCCAGGTACTTAAGCGCGGCCGCGCGGTTTACTCGGCGACGGGCGAGGAGGCTCGCTAGCGGGGCTTTGGCGGCAGAACCGCCGGGGCGGGCTTAGGGGCAGAAGACTACGAGTGGGCTTGGGGGGAGCAGCGGTGGGCGCAAAGTCAAGGCCCGCGGGGGGTGTTGCGGGCCTTGAGGAGGAGGAGGAGGAGTTTCGTAATGGTTATAGGCCCCAGCCGGCCTGCTTTCCACAATCTTCCGGATAAATTCTCGTACAGCTTCGCGTGTGGCTTTAGGACAAATTCTGGTCGGTAAGAAAACATGCGCCCGGCCCTTCAAAGCGGTCCGTCGACGGGGTTTCGGCGAGCCTGGTGGTCGGCAAATCGCCATTTTTTGGGCTCGGCCAGCACTGTTCCCCAAGTCCGCAATTTTTGCGCCCATTCCGGCCGTGGTTCAACGGCGTTAATATGTGCGATCAATGCGGGGCGTAGCTCAGCCTGGCTAGAGCGCCTGGTTTGGGTCCAGGAGGTCGTGGGTTCAAATCCCGCCGCCCCGAATAGAGCGTAGAGCCGAGGCACCGGCTCCGGTGATGAGCAGTTTGCGACTCGGTCGCCTCGGCAACGTCAAACCGTCGAAGCGCTGCAGCCGCTGCGGGCTCAGCGCATCAGTATTCCCCTTCGGATATCAGGCAGAGGTTGGGCGTTAGCGCCGTGCGCGAAAAGTCCCGGCCACTGCCGCAGACATTCACGCAAGGTAGTGCGGGTCCGCGCGCCGCGGCTTCACCGCGCCGGTCGATGTTTTTTTGATCCAATCCCGCGGCCTATCGCCGGCGGAGGACGGTCAACGCGCCAAGCGCCAACAACAAAACGCTGGTCGGCTCAGGCGTGGGAATCTGCTCGGTGCAGAAGCTCACCGTGCCTTCAAAAGACACGACGAAGCCGAACGTACCGGAACCGCCTATGGGAATGGGCGACCCGGCAAAGTAGTCAATCGTGCCGACCCAACCCGTGCCCGGGCTGGGATGGCCCGGCAGCGCCAGCCCGTCCGTGGCCGGCGTGACGTTCCAAGTCCAATCGGTAGGCCCAAATGCCCCGACGATCGAGAACGGCTGGGGCATTCCGATTGTAATGTGGTAGTCAGTCCAGACGAAGTCAGTGTCGTTGGTGATGATCTGAACTAGCGAAACAGTCGGATCCTCGGGCGTATCCGTTATGAAGTCACCCTGCAGGTGGCCCGGATACCAATTCTGAGTGCAGATCAACTCCAACGAGTACCCCTCGGCTGATGGGCCGAAGAGCGCGGACTCCATCACGATGGCCCCATCGCCGTCATCATCGCAGGTCCAGTCGATGATCTCAGCAGTAGCGAGGGGACAAACCAAAAACAAAAATGCCAGATACAAAAAAACGCGCGACTTGAGCATTCCTCTCCTCCTTGCTCTCAGAGCGCGACTCGGTAAGGCTTCGGCCCAAAGCGGACCTCGCCCAGCTAGGAAACCGGCTCTTACCAGTCAGCCGCAATATAGCGATAACGGGGGAGTCACAGCAACGATTTTCTTGAAGGCGCGGTCCTAAAAAATTTGTAATCCAGCGGGGCTCAGGCGCAGAAAAGGCCGCTCGCCGTGTTTAATTGGCGGCCGGCCATTACAACGACCCGTCGGCCGGAGAGTTATAGGACGATGCCGCGGACTTGTGTCGCCAGCATGGTCGATTAACATATAATCACACGGCCTGCAAAGGCACACGGCTTGCCATGTAATGCGCCGATGCATGGTTTCCTAAGTGTTCGCGGCACGGAGAACTACGAAAATGGGGTTGGTACACGCTCCCCGTGAAAAGGCGCTGCGCGTTACCTGCGTTCGAAACAGCGGAGCGTTCGGCCGTCGGCTCATGGAAATGGGCCTGATCGAAGGCGCCGTCCTGGCGGTCTTGCGCCGAGCGCCGCTAGGCGATCCGTTGCACATTAGGCTAGGTGATTACGAGTTGTCTCTGCGCAGCCGCGAGGCCGAATTGATTGACGTATCGCCGCTGTGAGCTGAACCCTGACGTGGGTGACGGTCCCGACCGGCCGCAGCCCAGATCCGCAATCGATATTGTCCTTGTTTGACCCTTGCACTGGTTGCGGCGAACGAGCGACGGGTGTCTGTTGCTGCGCCGCGACGACCGCCTGCAAGACTGCGACCATCGCCCTGGTCGGCAATCCCAACACTGGTAAAACGGTTCTCTTCAACGCGCTGACGGGCTTCCGCCGCAAGGTGGCCAACTATCCCGGAGTAACCGTGGACATTGGCGAGGCCCCGATCCGCGGCAGCCGTCATGACCTGGAGCTGCTGGACCTGCCCGGCACGTACAGCCTGGCGGCCGCCTCGCCCGACGAAATGGTCGTGTGCAACGTCCTTTCCGGGCGCGTCTCAGGCCGCAGCCGGCCGGACGTGATTCTGGCCGTCGTGGATGCCTCCAACCTGCGGCGCAACCTGTACCTGCTTAGCCAGTTACTGGATTTTGGCCTGCCGGTTGTGGTTGCGCTCAACATGTTGGACGTGGCCCGCGCCCGCGGTCTTGAGATTGACATAGCGCGGCTGGCAGAACGCCTGGGGGTGCGGGTCATTCCGGTAATCGCGACCGACAAGCGCACGCTGCCGCCGTTCATCGCCGCGCTTGATGCCGCGTTGGCAGAACTGCGGCCACCGCGGCCAGCGCCCCTGCCGAGCGTAATCGAACAGAGTGCCGCGCAACTGGCCGCAAGCAACGGGCAGCTTTCACGCTGCGAAAGTTTGCGCGTTCTGCTGGATAACGAGGGTTATGCCGAACGCGAGTTCCTGGCGCACGGCGGCTTGGCCGCCGAGCTTGCCGCGGCCCGGCGGCTGCTTGAGACAGCGCAAATCGACGGAACGGCGGCGGAGATTCGGGCCCGTTACGCCTGGATCGACAATGTGCTCGAAGGCGTGGTCGCTCGTTCGCAGCACGGCCGATCCACCTGGTCCAGCCGGCTCGACCGCGTCCTGACGCACAAGCTGGGCGGCTTTGCCTTGCTGCTGATCGTGCTGTGCCTGGTCTTCCAATCGATCTTTTACGCCGCCCGCCCACTTATGGGTGCGATCGAAGCGCTCTTCGAATTGGTAGGCGCCCAGGCGACGCAACTCCTGCCCGAAGGCGTATTCCGCAGTTTGCTCGTCGATGGCGTGATCGGCGGCGTGGGCAGCGTGCTGGTCTTTCTGCCCCAAGTCATGATCCTCTTCGCCCTGATCGCGCTGCTGGAGGATTGCGGCTACATGGCGCGGGCGGCATTCATGGTTGACCGCCTGATGCGCGGCATGGGGCTGAGCGGGTTGTCGTTCATCCCGCTGCTGTCCTCGTTTGCCTGCGCCGTCCCGGCCATCATGAGCACGCGCACTATCGCCGACCGGCGCGAGCGCTGCGTTACGATGCTGGTAATTCCGTTCATGAGCTGCTCGGCCCGGCTGCCGGTGTACCTGGTGATGGTTGGCGCCCTGGTGCCGGACATTAACTATTTCGGCGGGCTGATCGGCTTGCCGGCCCTGGTGATGCTGGCGATGTATCTGGTAGGAATCGTGGTGGCCATTCCCACGGCCTGGCTGCTGCGAAAGACGGCCTTCGCCGGGCCTACGTCCGGCTTTCTGCTCGAGCTGCCGAGTTACAAGCTGCCGCGCCCGGGCACCGTCTTGCAGCGCGCCTACAGCGGCGGCCGCAGTTTCCTCGTCCGCGCCGGAAGCATCATCTTGGTCCTGAACCTGGTAGTGTGGGCGCTGGCGTACTTTCCGCACGACGCGGCCGCCCGCAGCGTGGTCGAACAGCAGGCGCAGGCTGCCGATTGGGGACCCGAACGGCTGAAGGCTGAGCTCGACGCGCAGCAGCTTCGCGATAGCTACCTGGGCCGGCTCGGGCAAGGGATTGAGCCGGTTCTGCGGCCCCTAGGCTGGGATTGGCGCATCGGCGTCTCCGTGCTGGCGTCGTTTCCGGCGCGCGAGATGGTGGTGGCCACGCTCGGCACGCTGTTCAACCTGGGCGAATCCTCGGGGGGCGGCGCGGAGAGCTTGCATCAAGCCCTGCAAAGCGCTACGTGGATCGGCACGGACCAGCGCTTGTTCACGCTGCCTGTAGCATTGTCGATCATGGTGTTCTTCGCGCTGTGCGCCCAATGCGGCAGCACGCTGATAATGATCGGGCGCGAAATGCGTTCGATCGCCTGGCCGGCAGCCTCGTTCTTTGGAATGACCATCCTGGCGTACTTTGCGGCGTGGGGCACGTACGCCGCTGCCCAAGCGGCTGGTCTGTAGCGCCGGCTTGCGGAGACGCCCGCGCAGCGGGGCGCGGGGTGGGGCGCGCGGGAGTAAAATCCGGCATGCAAAAGGCGGACGCCCTCATTCTCGGCATCGAGACTTCCTGCGACGAAACCTCGGCCGCGGTCGTGGCCGGCGGGCGGCAGGTGCTCTCCAGCCTGGTCAGCTCGCAGGTGGCGCTGCATGCCAAGTATGGCGGGATCGTGCCCGAACTGGCGTCACGTGCTCACGTCGAGCAGGTCCGGCCCATCGTCGAGGGGGCGCTGGCTGAGGCCGGCGTGCGCTACAGCGACCTGGATGCGATTGCGGTGACGGTCGGCCCGGGGCTGATCGGCTCGCTGCTGATCGGCGTAACCGCGGCTAAGACTTTGAGCCTTGCACAGGGTCTGCCGCTGGTTGCCGTCGATCACATCGAGGCTCACGCCACCAGCGCGGCGTTGACGGCCGACACCTCGCCCTGGCCGGCCGTGGCGCTCGTCGTGAGCGGCGGGCACACCTCGCTGTACCTGGTGCGCGACTTCCTGCGCATCGAGTTGCTGGGGCAGACGGTCGATGACGCCGCGGGCGAGGCGTTCGACAAAGTGGCCGCAATTCTCGAACTGGGGTATCCCGGGGGCCCGGTGATCGACGCCTTGGCCCGCGAGGGGGACCCGGCCGCGATCGACTTTCCGCGCCCATGGATACACAAGCCGCACTTTGACTTTTCCTTCAGCGGGCTCAAGACGGCCGTGCTCTACCACACCTACGGCGGCCCGCACAAATACGGCAGCGTCGCCCATCTCAGCCGGCGGCAGTTGGCCGACATCGCGGCCAGCTTTCAAGCCGCGCTGGTAGAGACGTTGGTGGCCAAGACAGTTGCGGCGGCCGAGCACGCGGGCGTTTCGACGGTAGTGGTGGGCGGCGGAGTGGCCGCAAACTCGGCGCTTCGCGAGGCATTGAAGCAGGCGTGCACTGAACGCGGGCTGACGCTGCACCTGACCCCGCTGGCGTATTGCACGGACAACGCCGCCATGGTTGCGGCACTGGGCTACCGCCACTGGTTGGCGGGAGAGACGGCGGACCTGGGGTTGGAGCCACGCGCCGGCCTGCAGCGCCCGCCGCGCGTGACGACCGCATAACGGATTAGGCAGGGATGGGGGATTCCGGGATCAAAATGTAACGATATCTGGCGCGATCCTCTCTGGTGAATGCCGCCGCTTGTTGGAACCTGCGGCGCGGCTTAGACTGGCGTGCGAGTTTTGCGAAGGTACTTACCGGAGCACCGGCATGATTTTCGGCGAAGAAAGCAGCACCCCTCAAAACCAACCGCAACCACAGCAGATCCGCCTCGACCTGTCCGGCATGGAGACCGTGTACGCGAATGCGTTCGCGCTGGCCGGCTCGCCGGATGAGGTGGTGCTGTACGTGGGGGCCAATCTGCCGCTACCCAATATGAAAGAGCCGGTCGTGCGCGTCTCGCACCGTGTGACGCTGATACCGGCCAACGCCAAACGGCTGTTGATCGCATTACAGCAGACCATCAAGGCGCACGAGGAGCGTTTCGGTCCCATCGAGCTGCCGCCGCCGCGCCGGCCAGCGCAGTAGGCCGGAGTTTGCCGCAGCCCGCACTGCTTGAAGCTGCCGCTTCATGCAGTGGCACACGCGGCCGCCCGGAGTGATAAAGTGATAGGGTGATAAGGGGGTTGCGCGGATCGTCCTTTATCACCCTATCACTTTATCACCACTGACCGCCGCGCTAGCGTGGGGGCGGGCGATCCTCGGGGCGTTCCACTGGTAGGACAATGTCGAGGCGGGCTCCGCCGCCCGGCACGTTGGCCGCGGTCACGGCGCCGTGCATGTCGTGCACCAGTCCGTGTACGACCGCCAAACCCAAGCCGGCATTGCCCGACTTGCCCCCGCCCAGCACGCCCTTGGTAGTGAAGAAGGGCTCGAAAAGATGCTCCATATGCTCAGGGCTTATGCCCGGTCCGGTGTCCGCGATGGACAGACAAACGATCTCCGGCCCGAGCGAGGCCAGCGAGACGCGCAGCACGCCGCCGTCCGGCATAGCTTCCAGCGCGTTATTCAGCACATGATTCAGAACGATGATCATCTGCTCGCGGTCAACCAGCACCTGGGGCAGCGGCTGATAATCAAAACGTAGCTCGACGCGCTGATTCTTGAATCGCTGCTCATTGCCATGCAGAATCTCGGCCACGATCTCGCTCAGGTCGGCCAGGTCGGAGGCGCGGTGGTCCGCCTGCGCGAACGCCAGCAGTTGCCGCGTGATATCGGCGGCCTGCCCGACCGCCTCTGCGGTGCGCTGCGCGGCGCGCCGCATGGCGGTCAAGGTGTTCATGTTCATGGCATATTCGAGGCTGGTGGCAATCGAGCACAGCAGGTTGTTGTAATGATGGGCTACTGCCCCGGCCAGCTTGCCCAGGTAAGTCAGGCGCTCGTTGCGCTTCAGTTGCCGCTGCAGCCGGCGACGCTTGGTAATGTCGCGCATCCACAACGAAACGCCGCGGAGCGAACCGTCGTGTTCCAACACCGGCGTCGCGAGCACCGCGAAATCCAGCGGCCCGGCTTCGTCCCGCCCAAGCTGCGTTTGATACTCGCGCGGCTCGAGCGTCGTGGTGGTATCCACTAAAAGTTGCTCAAGGCGCGGCCGGTCGCGCTCGGGAAAAAGCTCAGCGACGTAAATGCCGGGCGTGCTTGACTGGACCCGCCCGAATAAATCGGCGGCCGCCGAGTTACACGCAATCACCCGTCCATCCGGCTCACAGGCCACGATTGCCAGCCCGACGCTCTCAAAGAGCCCGTGCAGGAACCCGGCGTCCAGATGGCCGACAAGGGCGGCGCGACTATCTGGTGGGCCGGCCATGACTTATCTCCGCTCGGATGAAAACGAAAGTATCATAACGCTCGTCGTTGACCAGTCCTGTAAGGAAGGCCCCGCCAACCATGCCAAACACGTCGGCCTTCTCGCCCGGGCCAACCATAACAAACTCTTCAGTGCTGAGGGGAATTTCAAAAGCGGCCGATCCGTAAGCCCGGCCCTCGCGGCGCCGCCCCGTCGCCCAGCCTTCAGTGGTAGTGTAGGTCAGGGCCGGAGGCAGCTCCTGGCGTATCTCGGGTACGACCATCAGGCGCACGCTGTCACGCTGCAGCGGGTCCGGCTCATACGTCAGCCGCAACACTTTTTGGCTCGCCGGCCAGGTGTCGCCGGTCAGAATGCCATCATCGTCGAGGAAGAAGATCGTTTGATCGCGCGGCGTGGCGTCGAGGTGCAGGCCCAGCGGCACGCCCGGCGGATTGTGCATCGGCGGCAGTTCGTACACGCGGCTTTTCTCGGTCGCGTTGAAAATGTCCTTGATGGCGTCCCACCGGGCAATCTGTCCCACGCCCATCCGGACGCCGTTGCTGTACAGCCGCACGGCCGTCTCGCTGTCCACGCTGTCCTCGCGTACCAGGTCCCAGACGCGGTTGAGCTGGTCACGGGCGGCGCGTGGCGTTTGCACGTGCAGGATTATGAACTGCACATCAGCCGGGACGGACAACGGCAGCGTTTGAGCGATTCGGGCGGGGTTGGCGGGAGCGGGCAGGGGTCGTGCTTCGGCGATTGGGGCGGTAACGGGGTCGCTACAGCCGGCTAGCAGCATACAAGCCAGCGCCAGCGTTCGTTGCCGGGCGGATTCGCTCCAACGGGCGCCCAATAGCGGGCGTCGAACACCGACACTCGCGCGACCGTACTGACCGGCTTGTAGTCGGGCTTTAAACAAAAACGTTGCTCCATTGTTATCTTAGCCCATTTGAGGCCCGATGCCTAGTCCCTTGAAATCTCGAAAAGAGGCAGGTCAGGCCGAAACGGACGCCGCTGCCATAACCAGCCGCGTTTATGGGGCGCTGTGCAGTGGCCCTGCGTTGATTCAGCGCGGCCACATCATCGCGCCGCGCCACCTAGAATGAGGCGGAGACCGGTGGATGGCGCGCCTCATTCAAATTGTCGTCCCATCCCACACGACGACGCCGCTGCTGAAGACGCTGCAGCAAAGCGGGCGGATGCTCAGCATTCGTCTCCAACCGGGCGTGTCGCTTGAGCCGCCCGGCGACCTGGTCACGATCCAAGTGAAAAACCGGGAACTGATGCCGACGTTGCGCCTGCTGGATGAACAAGGCGTCGGCCGGGGGCCCGGAACGGTGCTCAGCACCGCTCAGCCGCTTTGCATAATATCGCCAACTGCGGCCGCTGAGCTCCAGAATGACACGAGCGAGTGCAGTTTTGAGGAAATCGAGACGGCCCTAGTCCGCGACACCAGCAGCGACGTCCTGCTGGTAATGGCGATTTCCGGCTTCATCGCGGTTTCCGGTCTTGCGACCGGCGCTTTGCACATCGTGGTCGCGGGAATGTTGATTGCGCCGGGCTTTGAGCCGCTCGTCCGGATCGCGCGGGGCGTCGTGGCGCGCAGCGCCGCCTGGCGGGCGGGCCTGCGCTGCACTCCTCTGCCGTATGCCGCGTTATTTATCGGCGCGGCGATCGCCGCCCTGGTGCTGCGCTTCCACGGAAAACCGTTGCTCAGCGGTTCCGGAGGCTACCTCCCCACGCCGCCGCTGGTCGCGTACTGGACCAACTTGACTCTTTTCAGCGTTCTCGAGGTGATCGTCGCGGCCACGGCGGGGGCATTTCTGGTCGCCACGAACCGTTCGATCCTGACGGCGGGCGTAATGATCGCGCTGGGGCTGATCCCCGCCGCGGCGCTGGTGCCGGCAGCGTTGGTCGAGAGCCAATGGGATCTGGCAGGCCGGGCGTTGCTGCGCTGGGCGGTTGACGCCGCGTTGGTCGTGGTCGTTTCGTTCGCTGTGTTCGGGTGGAAACAACTGCGCGTTCACCGCCGGCAGCCGGCGTATTAGGGGCGCGTTTGAATGCGGCCCGTTATTCGTGCGGCAATCCGCCGCCGCCCAGCTCGCCCGGCATTTCCGCCTCACGGCCGAGGCGGCTGTAAGTCTCAGCCAAGGCCTGCTTGGCGGCCTCCGGACTCAAATACTCCACGTACCCCGCCACGAACAGCACGTTTGTGCCTTTGTCATCGTACAAGCGCTCGTATGCCAGCACGTTGCCCGGATCCGACTTCTCGTTCTGGCCCGGGATATAGATGTATGAAACACCGCCTGTCGGGTCGCGCGGCGAGCGCAACTCCTTCTCGGTAATCAGGCCCTCAACCAGCAGGTCCTCCAACGAGTCCGGGAACTGGCCACCGTGCTCGTCGGCCCACCTGCGACAGCCCTGGCCTATGGCCGCCATGTTTGACATGCTGGCGACCCGCAAAGCCTGCTGGCGCGCTGCCGCCAAACTTGGCAAAATCATGCCGGTCAGCACTCCGGCGTTCGCGAGGCTGCCCATAACGGGGCCACGGCCATCGCCGCCCTGGCTGGCCAGTATGACGCCGTCTCCGTCCATAATCGACGTGCTGACATGGACGCGAACGAGTTCGCGTTCCTCCGGCCACGGCGGCATGGTCGCAAAATCAATCGCCGCCCCGGCAGGCTCCGCCCACGACGCAAATGCCGTCCTCAGACCCAACACCAGTGGATATGCCAGCCGCGCCAAAACGCGCGTATCAGCGTACCCGATTCCGATGGCCGGGCCCGGGAGACTCGCGCGCGCGGCGCGAAACTCCGGATTGTCCAGGATGCTCTTGGCGGCGGGCGTGGCCGGCGCGGCATCGAGCCTTCGGATGGCCGCAGCGACGGTCTGAGGGTAAAGCCCGAAGATCACCCGCTGACCGACGATGCACCACGCCGGCGCGACCGGCACCGGCAGTGCGCTCACCACCACGTAATGAATCCGGTGGCCGGCATACTCCAGCTCTTTACTCACAACCCGGTTTTCTGTTCCCCCCAGTGCGGCATTTGTGCGGGCGATCACCGCCGAGAGTATCGCATTCAACCCGGCCGCGTCCGTTGTTTCCGCCACGAGCACCACGCCCGTGATCAGGAATCCGCCCTGTTGCGGGGCGTCAAAGAGCACCCAGGTATCGCCGAACTTAGGCAGCAAGTCGCGCACGATCGAAAAGCCGAACATACCCGCCAGCGCCGCCTCGCCGGCTTCGACTCGCGCGCCGACCTCTGGCGCCGCTTCCTTTGTGACCCGCAGGACCTCCTGCCACAGCGCCGCCAGATCGAGATTACGGGCATACATCCAGTACGCGTCGTCCGGAACGACCCGCAGATCCTCGTCCGTCAGCGGGGCCTGTTTCCACAAGGTCAGCAGCCCGCGCACTGGCCCCGTGACGTGGGCGAATATGCGGACATGCGGCTCGCCGTCGCGCTGCTCGAAATGCTGATACTTCGAGCGCACGCTCGCGATGCCCGTTTCTTCAATAAGCGGGTTAAACCACTCCGGAAGCCCGTCGGCTTTTGCGGCTACGACCCCCTTCACGATGTCCACCACACGCTGCACGTCGCCGTACAAGCAGGTGAAAGTACCATCCAGTTTGGCCTGCACCTTGCTACGATCGAATTTCATTTCCTCTGAAGCGGCTAGGCTCGGACGAGCGCCATTCATCGTGTCAATCACGCCTGCGGCCGCGGACTCCCCTAAGGTGAGGATAAAGCAATCCTTGTGCACTCCCCAAACGAACTTGAAAGGCGTCTCGGGAACAGCGTATTGCTGAAACTGGACATTCTTTATGGTCAAAGGCTGAATGAGTTCCGGATCGCCACACTCGGCGACCAGCCCTCTGACCACTTGCGGGTAGTGCTGTGGATCGGGACCGGCGGCGGCAATCAGGGCGGCGCTAACTTCGGCACCGTCATTCAGTTCGATATTTTGAAGGCCTATGCCGACAGGCGCTTTCGACATCGGCAGCAGCAGTTCGAGCAATATGACCGATGTGACGCGCGGCGGGCCTTCCTGCCGTTCAGATGTGCTCTCGAGCAGTTTTGCCGCCAGTTCCAGTTGCACGCGGTCCTGGCTCTGCCAGGCCGACCAGCCCACGTAGACCGCAGTTTCCTCGGGCATATAACTGGCGAGATCGTTTGGGACCGCTGCCTGCAGGCTCCCAGCCCAAGCGGCAATCAGCAGACCGGCGACTACTGGCATTCCCGATCGAAATAGCATGAGCGGCTCTCCCTCAGGCCGGCACGGACGCTGGTGTCGGCGGCCTTCTTTTCAGCATTTTCAAAAATCCAGCGACGTCTAACACACCACGTGGAAAACGCGTGGAGTATACTCCACTGACAATATACGAGAACCGCTTGCAGAAACCGGAAGGAAATTGAATGGTGAAACTCGGGGTCGTGGAATTTCTGAATTCGCGCCCGCTGATTGAGCGCCTGTCGCAGCGCCCGGATGTGCAGTGCCTGTTCGACGTGCCGGCCCGCTTGCCGGCCCGCCTCGAAAGCGGCGAAGTCGACGCCGCCTTGATTCCCGTTTTTGACGTTCTCAAAAGCATGGGCCGGCTGCGCGTGATTTCCGATGCCTGCATCGCCTCCGACGGCGAAACCATGACGGTGCGCGTGTTTTCGCAGGTCCCGCCGGACCGCATTCGCAGTCTGGCCGTCGACGTCGATTCGCACACTTCCGTGGCGCTGGCCCGCGTCCTATGGCGCGAGCTCTACGGCCGTGAGTTGGAGCTGCGCGCCGCTGAGCTGCGCGGCGCTGCCTCAAGCGGCTTCGAGTCGGTGCTGCTCATCGGCGACAAGGTCGTCGACCCGGCGCGCGGCCGCTTTGCGTATGAAATCGACCTGGGCGGCGCCTGGCGGCAACTTACCGGACTTCCTTTCGTCTTCGCTGTTTGGGCCGCACCGTCAACCCCGCCTGACCGGCACGAGCTGGCCGAATTGCTCTCCACCGCCCGCGATGGCGGCGTAGCACGAGCCGCCGAAATTGCTGCCGACGACGGTCCGAAGCTCGGTTGGCCGGTCGAGTTGGCGCGGCGCTACCTGACGCGCTGCCTGTGCTTCACACTCGACGAACGGGCCATCGCCGGCGCCGACCTGTTCGCCGACTACTGTCGCAAGCTCGAACTGGCCCCGGCCGATGCGGCAATTCACTGGCCGGCCGCTGTGACTGCGGCATGACGCGCCTGACCGATGCCGAGGCGCTCGAGCTCTACCGCGGCGTCGCGGTACACGAGCTCGGCCGAATGGCGCTCGAGCGGTTGCTGGAACTGCACCCCGAGCCGTACCGCACTTACGTCATCGATCGCAATATCAACTACGCCAACCTCTGCACGGCGCGCTGCATCTTCTGCAACTTTTATCGCCGCCCGGGAGACGCGGAAGCCTACGTGCTCACGCACGAGCAGATCGCGCGAAAAATCGAAGAGCTAATCGCCATCGGCGGCACGCAAGTACTGATGCAGGGCGGTCTGGTGCCGGACGAAAATCACCCCAGCCGCCAAGGGCTGCCGTTCGATTGGTATCTTGAGTTGCTGCGCTTCATAAAGCGCGAATATCCCAGCATTCACATTCACGCCTTCAGCCCGCCCGAAATTTGGGCTTTTCACCGCAACTTCGGCCTGCCCCTGCGCGACGTGTTGCTACGGCTCCAGGAAGCCGGACTGGATACGATCCCCGGCGGCGGCGGCGAAATCCTGGTCGACCGCGTGCGGCAGAAGATCGGGCGCGGCAAAGCCATGACCGACGAATGGCTGGCCGTCATGCGCGAAGCCCATCGCCTGGGCATGAAGACAAGCTGCACCATGATGTTCGGCCATATTGAGACTGTGCCCGAGCGAATTGAACACCTGCGCCGGCTGCGCGATCTCCAGGACGAAACCGGCGGCTTCACTGCATTCATTCATTGGCCGTTCCAACCGGATGGCACGCCGCTGGGGAGGTGGAAACAGCCACCGCAGGAACGCGCCGTGCCAAGCTTGGGCGCAGCGCCCGGCTTGGCGCCCGAGCTCGCATCCGCTCCGCGGCCCCTTCCCGACGGCGAGCATCTCTTCCTGGCCGACGCCCATGAGTACCTGGTCATGCTCGCCCTGGCGCGCTTGTATCTGGACAACATTCCGAACATTCAATCGAGCTGGGTAACCATGGGCCCGAAGATCGGCCAACTGGCTCTTTTCTTTGGCGCCAACGACATGGGCTCAGTAATGATGGAGGAGAACGTAGTCTCCGCCGCCGGAACTACGTTCCGCCTGAACGAAGAGACGATCCGCCGGCTAATCGCGGATGCCGGCTGGCAACCTCAACAGCGCGACCAATACTACCGCCCGGTCACACGCCCGGATCGCCCCTCGGACGCTAACGATCATTCACCAGCGTCCCCACCTGCTCGCCCAGCAGAACGCGCCTCATCGTTCCTTGCTGGAAAAGATTGAACACCACGATCGGAATCTGGTGTTGCTGGCATAGATCAACCGCGCTGAGGTCCATCACCTTCAGCCGCCCGTCAATCACCTGGTCGTAGGTCAGGTGCTCGTAGCGCCGCGCCGCCGGGTTAAGCTTGGGGTCGCTGTCGTAGACCCCGTCTACCTTGGTGGCCTTGAGCAGAGCCTGGGCCTTAATCTCTACCGCCCGCAGCGCGGCGGCCGAGTCGGTGGTTACGTGTGGATTTCCGGTCCCGCCCGCAAGAATCAGGACGCGGCCCTTTTCGAGGTGCCGGATGGCGCGCAGACGGATGAAGGGTTCGCAGACGCGGGCAATCGTCAGCGCGCTCTGCACGCGCGTCGCCAGGCCGGCCCGCTCCAGAGCCTCGTGCAGGGCCAGCGCGTTCAGCACCGTCCCCAGCATGCCCATGTAGTCGGCGGTCGACGGGTCCATGCCGAGTTCGCGGGCGAAGCGCGCCCCGCGCAGGAAGTTTCCGCCGCCGACCACGACCCCGATCTGCACCCCCAGACGCGCCACTTCCGCGATCTCATGGGCCACGTGATCCAGTTCGGCTCGATGAATGCCAAACCCGCCCGGCGGGCAAAAACCTTCACCGCTGACCTTCAGCAGCACACGTTTGTACCGAGGCTCAGTTTCACTCATTTAGTCACACCCACGCCATACGTACGCGCCGCAGCGCTCCGGGGCATGCTACCGCATTCCCGCGCCACACCCAAGCGTCGCCGAATGGCCGGAATGGCCAGCGGGCAAAGCTTTCGACGCGCCGGGTTGGTTATTCGCACATTTCCCCCGCGTCTGGAACTAACTAAACCACCCGCCTGCCCGCCACCCAAACCGCGACCGGCAGCAGCGCGCGGTCAATCAGCTCGTCGATCGGGTCAACCGTCTCCGCCGCGCACGGAAACACCGCCAGATCAGCGGCCTTGCCCGGCTCGAGCGAACCTATCTGCCGCTCCAATCCCAGCGCCTCGGCCGCAGTAAGCGTTACCATCCGCAGCAGCTCGTCCGCCCGCGGCAGATCGGTGCAGTTACGACGCATGAACTGGAGCTCCCGCAGGATCGACAAATCTTCGTTGCTGGCCGGACTGTCGGTGCCGATCGCCACCCTCACACCCGCCGCCCTCAGGCGTGAAAACGGATGCGCCTCATGCCCGAAAAACGCGTGCGCCCGCGGGCAATAAACCACGCTGTGCCCTCCCGCGGCTATTTGGTGCGCATCCGCACCGTCCATGTAGTTGCTGTGCGCCAGCAATCCGGGTCGCAGCCCGTCCGCACACCGCTGCAAATACTCGCCCGGCGGGCAGGCCGGCGAACGCACGCCGCACTGCTTCAGCAAGCTGCCTAAGAACAACGGCAGCGCCCGCTCGTCGCCCCGCAAGAACGCCACCTCTTCCCTCGTTTCCGCCCAGTGCGTACACCATGGCCGCCCGATTTCGTCTGCCAGCGAAAGCGCCGCCCGAATATGCTCGCTCGACACCGTGTATGGCGCATGCGGCGTCACCCCGGCCGTGAGCAGCTCGTCCTCTTCGACCTCCGCTACGGCCGCCCGCAGCTCGGCCGGATTCCGCGGCGGCTCATCGGCCAGCGAAAGCAATTCCACGAAACAAACCTTGCGGATCGGCACCCTCTTCAGCGCCGCCCAGGAAACGTTCTCACGCGAAATGTCGCCCACGCAGGTCACCCCGGCCCGCAACGACTGCCACCCGCCCTCGGCGGCCCCCCGGCTCTCCCGCTCTCGCCGCCCGCTCCTGCGGCGCAGCCACACCAGGCTCTCAATCCACTTCCAGAACGGCGCCGGCTCGAGCATCCCCGCGTATGCCGTCAGCTCAAGGTGCGTATGAGGATTTACCAGCCCCGGCGTTATGACCGCCTGCCCGAAATCGCGATCGGCTCCGCCGCAGACCGGCTGCCCAACGCGGCCGACCCGCACGATACGCCCCCCGCTGATCTCCACGAAGCCGTCCTTGATAGGTGGTGCCGCGACCGGAACCACCCAGGCGGCCTTGATGATCACGTGTTTTCCGCCGCCGTCGGTGTCCTTGGGCTCTCAAACCACTTTCGCCAGTTACCGTTGCGATCGCTATCCCGCAGCAGCTCGCGTCCCTCGATGCTGGCCGGCTTCCGCCCCAGTACCTCAAACACCCGCTCCAGAATCCGCGGCATGTTCTGCACCGCCTGATCCGCCCGCCGCGCCAGTACATCCTCGCTCAACACGCGCCCGGCCTCGAACGCCGGATAAGGCGTACCGGTCTCGGCGTAGCTGGCCACGAAGCACAGGCTGGCATAGGCCATCTGCAGCTCTTTGGCCAGGAAGACCTCGGGCGCCAGCGTCTGGCCGATCAATTCACCGCCAAAGACCTCATATTTGTGCGCTTCGGCGGGCGTTTCCTGCCGCGGCCCCTCGATGCATACGTAAACGCCGCGATCCGAATAGTCCAGTTTCAACTCTTCCAGCGCGGTGACGAACGCTTTGCGCAGGTTCGGGCAGAACACCGGCCAGTGCCGGATGTGCCCCAGCTCCTTGTTGGCGAAAAATGTCGTCGGCCGCGAAATAGTCTCGTCGATCAGGTCGTCGACAACCACGAACTGCCCCACCTTGTAGTTGTGACTGATCGCCCGCGTCTCGCTCCACGAGACCACGGACACAACGTCCAGGTCGCGCAAGGCGTAAATGTTCGCGCGATAGTTGATCAGGTTCGGCGTCACCTCGTACCCCGCCTCGCCATGCCGGCACAGCAGCAGAAAATCGCCCCCCTTGCTGCGGCAACGATACAGGGGCTGCGACTCGCCGTATGGCGTGGCCCGCGGCCCGAGCCGCTCCGCACTGAAAACCCCTTTCCGGACGAGGTCGTATGCGGCACGCCCGCCAATGCACGCCACGTTGACCGCCATCGCAAAGCTCCTAAGGTTGAACGCCAGCCAGCGCACCGCCGCGCCCGCGCCCACACGCGTGCGCCCGATCAGAACAGCAAAAGCGCAGTATACGAAAATCCACCCCCCGCCGTAAACCGCAGCCGCAACATGATCAGCCACTGATCAGTACCCCAGACGCAAGTCTGCGGCCAGGTCGCCCCGTCAGCCCTCAACCGTCCGATACAGCAGAACCACTCGCCCCACGCGCGACACGACCTCGCACGGCACGCGTTCCGCCAGCTCCGCCGCGGCCTCGTCGCACTCCGCCGCGCTATCTGCCCGAATTCGCACTTTGCCCAGTTCGCGACCCGCCATGTACGTCCGTACATGTTCGACCACAGCGTCCGAAATTTCGCCCGCGGATACGCTCAGCTCCGCCTTCAGGCCGTGCCCGCGTTTGATCAGTTCCCGCCGAAGTTTTGCATTCAAAGTCATCTCCGCGCGACACCCGGCAACCGCCGCCCGACAAAAAGGCTTGCGGTGCTGAGGGGGCCGTATCAGAATAATGAGTCGGAATTTAATCCGCTACTTGCCAGGCACCGCGAGCCCCGAGTTGAGGGCAGGCTGATGAGACGAATGAGGAAAAGCGCTTGTTTCGCGTTGCTTTCCGCCGCGCTGCTCGGCGGCGGGCTCATCCGCGTCTGGCACGTCCGCGACCGCGGTTTCTGGCGGGATGAGGCCTGGGTCGCCGACACGGTGGTCCACAAGGAATTTGCCGAACTGCTCACGCAGGCGGAGGTTCCGTTGCCGCCGCTCTTTGCGGTGGTAACGAAGGCCCTGGGGTCGGCGGTCGGGCCTCCTGAGCTGGGGTTGAGGCTTCTGCCATTGTTGTGCGGTCTGGCCGTGCCGGCGCTGGCCTACCTCGCCGCTCGCTCAGCGCTGGCCCCGCGCACCTTGGCGGCGACGGCAGCCCTTCTATGTGCTTTCAGCCTGAGCCTGGTGATATGGAGTCGCGAACTCAAGCAATACGAGGTCGAGGCCTTTGCGTCGACACTCGCAGCATGGCTGACCTTCGGTCTCGCCCGCTGGGCGGGCAAGCCGCGAACGATCGCCGTAATCGGCCTGGCATTGGTTTGCATAACGGCCCCCTGGGTCGGCTACTCGTGCGTCTTCGCACTGACGGCGCTTTTGGCAGGACTTGCGTTCATGCCGGGGCGAGACCGGCGAGCGCGCGTCATTTGCGCGCTGTGTCTAGCTGTGGCGATGGCTTTCTCTGCCGCGGCAACCTTCCAGGTGGCTGCCGGTGCTCAGGCGCGCCACCCGGCACTTGCCCAATTCTGGCAGAACTGGTACATCGACCTGAGCTCACCCAGGTCTCTGATGCGCGCCGTCTGCCTGGCGGCCTTCGGAACGACTCACATGCTCGTGCCGGTAATATGGTTCGCCTCGTTCGACAATCTGGTCTTTCTGCTTACCGCTGCTCCCATCTGGGCGCTCGCTGCCGTGGGACTGTGCCGCTGGCCGCGCCGCTACCGCGTGCCCGTGGCCTGCTATGTTATCGGGCCTTGGGTGCTGATGCTTGTGGCGGCCGCTGCTCACCGCTATCCATTCACAATGCAGCGCCTACTGGTGTTCACTGCGCCGGCGCTGCTCATGGCCGTCGCGGCCGGATTGGTGACTGCCGGCCGCGCATGTGCCGGCGTACTGACGGGTCGGCGCGGGGCCGGGATGGTAAGCGCGGCAGTCATCGCCTTTGTGCCGGCTCTGTACGTCTGGCAGGTCGCGTGGCAAGGGCGGTACTGGTCGCACGATGACTATCCCCGCTTACTGAGCGTGTTGAAAGAACAACGTCGCTTTAACGAACCGGTCTGGGTGACGGCCAAGGCCGCGCCGCCAGTGCGTTACTACGCAGGCAAGGACCTTCAGCTCGCCCTGCTGTATCCCACAGTTGCGGGCAGCCTGCCGGATTCGGACTTTGATCAACGCCAGGCGATGAACCGCATCTTCAGTGCTCCGGGCCGGTATTGGATCATCACTACTGCAAACCCGGAAGACGATACGACTGAACTTTTCCACTGGTTGCGAGCGCGCGGCTTCAAGCCGCAGTTGATCGGGGAGTTCGGCAGTTCGTACTGGTGGGAGGCGCCCCAACTGTACCGATTGACCCGGAACTAGCACGTCGTATTGCGTGATCGAACTATCGCCCGCGTTCCGCCAATGGCCAACGCGCGCCGCGGCGCGCGCCCCGTTCCAAGCCCTATTTTCTTTCGCGGCGTCCGTGTAGCATCTCAACCCATGCGCACCACGAAACGGTCCGCGATGACACAACCAGCCAACACCGTTGCGGAAAGGCCTGGCGCCTTGCGATTCGCGTGGCTGGATGCCGCCTGGCGGCGCCCCGCGGTTGTTGGCGCGCTGATCTTGGCTCTGCTGGGTCCGGCTGCAGCCCTGCGCATTTACGACCTGACGGGCAAGGACATCTGGGTCGACGAAGCAAACGGAATCCTGATGGCGCGGTCCGGCCTCCGCGGCCTGCTCGAACACCTCAAACTGGATTCCAGCCCGCCCTTGTACTACCTGCTGCTGGGCGCCTGGATGCGGCTGTTTGGAGACAGCGAGGCCGCCGTGCGGTCGTTGTCCGTGGTTGCCGGCGTGGTGACCGCCGGCGCGGTGCTGGCGATCGGTTGGCGGCTGTTCGGTAAGACCACGGGCCTGCTGGGAGCGGTCCTGGTGGCGGTTGCGCCGACCCATGTGTTCTATTCGCAGCAGGCGCGGATGTACACACTGCTGGGACTGCTGGGCCTGCTGTCTTCATATTGGCTATGGTGCGCGATCGAGTACGGACACAGGCGGCATCTTTTCGCTTACGCACTGGCCACGCTAGGCGCGCTCTACACGCACAACTTCGCGATGCACCTGCTGCCGGCGCACGCCTTGATCCTCCTATGGTCAGGAGCATGGAAGCGCCAGTGGAAACGCTGGGCGATCTGCGGGCTGGCGATAGCGACCGCCTACCTGCCCTGGCTGCCGGTCTTTCTCGGTCAGTTGAACAACCCGCGGCAGTACGCCTGGTACGCGCGCTTCTGGGACAAGTGGGGCATTTGGGGAGCAGTGCGCGGTACCCTGTTCTCCTTTTCGCCCGGCGAGCCGCGTCCGTTTTACCAACTTGCGGAAACGCCGGCCATTTCGTATTCGCCGGTGCTGCTCTGTGGACTAACGCTGCTAACCGGTCTGTTGCTTACCTTTGCCGGGATTTCGGCGAACAATGCGCGGATACGGCGCGCCGCGTGGCTGACCGGCGCGACTGCGCTTCCGCTGCTGGCGGCGCTATGCACGTCCCTCCTGAGCACTCCAAACTACGTCGGCGGTCGCGTAGACCAGATGGTCTATCCGAGTTTCGCGCTGCTGCTCGCGGTGGCACTATCGGGCATCCGCTTCGGTTTCCTGCAACGGGTCTGGACTGCGGCCCGTTATGTCTTGGCGGCAGTCCTCGTGTACAATTCGTGCGCCGGCCTGGCGCACCTGTATGGCAATCAACTTTCCGACGGCGACCGGGCACTGGCGCGCGCGATCGCATCCAAGGCCCGCCCGGGCGACGCTGTGGTCTTCACCGGACTGACGCGCGCACCGGTGGAATACTACCTGACGCGCTGGAACACGCCGGCCACATTGTTCTCCTACCCCCGCGAGGCGGCCGCCCACCTGGGCAACCTGGACGCGACCGCGTTGGCTGGTCAGCCGGCCTTGCTGCAAGCGGAGGTAAACGCGCTGCAAGAGGAACTGCGGGCCTGCCCACCACACGCGCAGGTGTTCGTGGTGTTTACAAACGAGCCGATGAACGACGTTCTGGGAAGCTACCTGAGCTTGCCGGAACAACGCCGGCGCTGGAAGGTGTTGGGCAAATTTCGCGGAGCCGGCTTGCGGGGCGAAGCGTTGCTGCTGTTGCTGCGCCCTCCCTGGTAGGCGCGCCGCTGCGGAACGGTCGGCGCGTGCTAGCCTCCGTCGTGGCGATGCCCTCGGGCGCACCCGGCAGCGACAGCCCAGCGCCGGACCGCGAACCACGGCCAACTGCCGGGCCGAGCTCGGTTCCCGCTTGCCTGTACAGGCCGGGCGAGCGTGCTACGATAAGCTCCAGAAACAGCCTTCGCGAAGGCGTTCGACATAATTCCTGGAGTCCACGGATGGAAAAAACCCGCCGCCGCAGGTCGTCGGCTGAGGATACCCCATCGCTCTTCGAAGCCGTCACTCCACCCAAACTGCGCCCCATTCCGGTCGGCACCGTCAGCCAGGCGGTCTACCTTGCGGAAACGACCGCTACCGACGGTGAAAACGGACGCCCCAGCCGCCGGCCGGCCACCAAGCTCCGCCAGACCCGCTTTCAACCCGAACGATCGAAGGCCGGCAAAGTAGAATCGAAGGCTGCCAAGAAGGAGTCAAAGGCCTCCAGGAGAGAATCAAAGGAATCGACCGAATCCATCCAGCCCGCGAAATCCGCCGCTGCGCCCGCGCTTGCAAAATCCGCCGCTGCGCCCGAGTCGGCCCCCGCAAACGCCGCCCCTGCGCCCGCCCCCGAGCCGCCCGCCGCGCCCGCTGACGCCGACAATACACCGCCCGCCGTCCGCGCCCCGCGCTCCAGCACCGTGACGGCCGAAACGCTCGCCAACAAACAGCGCGACATCAGCGTTTCCGAATTCTTCGCCAAGAACCGCCACCTGCTCGGCTTCGACAACAAGCGCAAGGCCCTGCTCACCACCGTAAAGGAAGCCGTCGACAACAGCCTCGACGCCTGCGAAGAAGCCCACATCCTGCCCGAAATCCACATCCACATCGACCAGCTCGCCGAGGACCGCTTCCGCGTCACCGTCCGCGACAACGGCCCCGGCATCATCAAGTCGCAGATCGCCAACATCTTCGGCAAACTGCTCTACGGCTCGAAATTCCACCGCCTCAAGATGTCCCGCGGCCAGCAGGGCATCGGCATCTCCGCGGCCGGCATGTACGGGCTGCTCACCACCGGCAAGAGCGTGCACATAATCTCGCGCACCAGCCCCAAAAAGCCCGCCCACTACCTCGAAATCCAGATGGACACGGCGCGCAACCGGGCCGACGTCATCAAGGACGAGGAAATCCCGGACATCGCGTGGGAGCGCGGCACGGAGGTCGTCATCGAGCTGGTCGCCACCTACGCCAAAGGCCGCCAGTCGGTCGACGAGTACGTCGAGCAGACCGCCATCGCCAACCCGCACGCCCTCATTCATTACCGTGCCCCCACCGGCGAGCACCGCGACTTCCCGCGCGGCGCCACCGAGCTGCCGGCCGAAACCTGCGAGATCAAGCCCCACCCGCACGGCATCGAGCTGGGCGTGCTGATGAAAATGCTCAAGGACGCCCGCCCCGACCGCAAGGGCGAACGCACCCCGAGCCTCTCCGGCTTCCTGCAGCGCGAGTTCTCACGCGTCACGCCGCGCGTCGCGGCCGCCATCTGCGAGCACGCCGGCCAGAGCCCCAAGGCCCGCCCGG
This sequence comes from Phycisphaerae bacterium, assembly GCA_018056925.1. Lineage (GTDB taxonomy): Bacteria > Planctomycetota > Phycisphaerae > UBA1845 > Fen-1342 > JAAYXS01. Next base: position 313 of record JAGPEO010000003.1, on the reverse strand, counting down.
CCCAGATCGGCACGCACGACGTCGAACGCCTCTACCAGGCCATGCAGGCCGTCAAGATCATGGCCCCGCCCACCAACTGCCTGGCCCCCATCGGCGTGCGCAACCTCCTGGCCGGCCTGCTCAAAGAGGTCAAGGCCGAGTTCTACACCGCCACCACGCGCGACCCGGCCGTCTATCGCGGCAACCCCTTCCAGATCGAAATCGCCCTGGCCTACGGCGGCAGCCTGCCCGCCGACCAGCCCGCCCGCGTCATCCGCTTCGCCAACCGCGTCCCGCTGCTCTACCAGCAGTCCGCCTGCGCCGCCTTCAAGTC